>PLTX01000100.1 GCA_003164675.1 Verrucomicrobiota bacterium
CAAGCGGTGCGGCACTGGACGCTGACGACGCTGCGGGAGAAACTGATCAAAATCGGAGCGAAGGTCGTGCGCCATGCGCGGCAGGTGATCTTCCAGATGGCTGAGGTGGCGGTTTCGCGGGAATTGTTCCGAACTATTCTGGAAAGGATTGGGTGGCTGAGATTGCCCACACCGCTGCCCGGCTGATGCTCGCTGGGCGGCAAATGCGGGGAAACAAAATGGCTGGCGGCGATGCTTTGTCTCCGTTCGGTCGGAAAACGGTGCGGAACGCCATCGAGGGCAGCAGCCATCTCGCCCGGCGTCAGGAATCCAGTAGCGGAGCCGCAAAAAGGCTTGATGGCAATGTCAGAGGGGATAAAATGCTGATCAATGAAACTGAATGGCCCCCGACGGTCGCGGGCCGTAGGTCATATGGGAAATGTCAGGTCATTCCGACACCGCAATGCAGAGGAGGACAAAATGCAAATGCGTTTCCTGCTGATTGTTGCTATCCCTTTAGCCATTTCTTCGAGACAAACCCTCGCTCAATTCAATTCACAGGAATCGGCTACCAGCACCAATGTTGTCACCCAAGCCGCTAAGGAAAAGGAGGCTCGGGACGCTGCGGCGGTCGGGCTGACTGCGGCGGAGTGGGAAGACCATGTACGATGGTGGAAGTCGCCGGAAAAGCAAGCCTTCGGGGACGAAATGATAGGTTTGGAAAAGCGTGCTGAAGCCCGAGGCAGCCTAACGACAAACGAAGCGGCAACACTTATTGCCTATATGCAGAACCCCCGCTACGACATGCGAAATTTGGCGTGTCTAGCGGCTTCTCTGGGACGGACAGACCCCGCTAAGTCCATGCTGATGCCGTCCGTTTTGAACCTCCTCAACGACCGAACTGCTATTGTACGAATGGCGGCTGCTAGAACACTGGGAATAATCGGAGACAAAACGGATGTTCCCCATCTGGAACCACTGCTGAATGATAAATCCGAGTACGTCGTCAAGAACGCCCGTCAGGCAATATCCAAATTGCAACAGACGGAGGCTGTTCCTACTCACTGACCTATCCTAATGGGCATCTGATGACAGTTGCACCGCCGTAACGGGTTTCAGGCAGAACGCAGTGGCGGCAGAACTGGCGGCGGGAGGCGGGCGGGCTGGCAGACCATATGCTCATTTAGGAGCATGGCAGTGTAGCGAGAGACGTGGTCTCTCCGTTCCTCATGGGTGGGGGCTACACTGCCATTTTGTTGATGACGGGGAAATGACCATTTAGTTCCCGTCCGACAGCCTCACCCGTCGTCTTCATGCTAGCCTTTCTCCGCAGCCGAGGCCACAGACCAAAAGGGGCGTGAACTCAACGCACCCCGCTCTAGGCACCGCGAAGCGCCTGCCGCAAGAGTAACACCGATGCCACGCGAGCGTCTGCGCATCCCGTGCAACCCATGCCCACGTCAGTACAAGGCCCAGCCGCAGAGCGGACAAAGCCTGAGTTCGCTTCGTCCCCTGCACCGATCTCCGCCGAAGTAGTCCGCTGCCAAGTTCCACGGAATAGCTTCGGCGCACTGTGGACGGCCTCTCCATTCGAGACCGTGTGCCCTCTCAGCAAGTTCCGTCGCTAGGTTCCTCTTCCTTGCTCGCAATCGTCAACGCCCGCCCGGCCCGCAATTCGGCCACCTTCTGCTCGAACTCAGCGCGGCGGTTATTCGGGACGTATTCAACAAATATCGTCGCAGACTTCTTGACCGCGTCCTCCACCCGCTCGTTCATCGTCTGGATCAGCATCCGCATCTTCTCGGGACCAACGATCTCGAATATCTCTAGCCACAACCGCTGCGTCGCCGGGTTGCCCTCGCGCAACCCGCGCTTCATAGACTGCGAGAACAACGGCAATCCGCAACCATCCAGCTCAAGCCACGCCTGCACCTGGCTCCGCCGTTCCTCGATAGCCATCTGCACCAGCGGACGCCGCTCTATCCGGTGTGCTGCACTTCGCGCCACCTCTTCGGAGTAACCGGCCGCCAGTGCCGACGCCATCCTCCCCTTCCCGTCACCACGCGCGGCGACGTACTTCCGCTCGCGCGTCGTCAATTCACCTTGGCTCCGTTTCATAATACCGACCCATTTCCGGCTCATAGCCGCCGTTTATGATTGGTTTCCTCACAATTCCTCGAAAAACAGCGCCTTTCCTCTTTTCGCGCCTTTCCGACACATAAGCACCAACGGTTCTTCATCCGAACCACAAGCCCTCGTTCAGCACCGCTGCCGTGAAGCTGTGGTGGTATCCACGTATGGTATCCAGAGGAGGGGCGCGCGGTTCGCTGCTAGAAAGAAAACCCGCGTAAGTTCTTGCGGGTAAAATGGTGGAGAACCGCTGCTTTGCGCGCCACTCTCGCACTTGCTTCTGTACCGCTGCCAAAATCTTTGGCGTGGAAAAGTGCGGGTCTATAACGACCAGCAGCCCGGCGTGTGCGTGCGCGTAAGCCTCAGTAGCCCGATGCATGTCGTCTTCGTCATCTACGCGCCAAACGGCCTTGTGCCACCTGCCTATGTCCCACGCGCCAATAGCTCGCTGAACGTCCTTCTCGACACCCTCCATGAATTTGACGATACCGCACTTGGGGTCAATCGGCGGGAGTCCGTACCGCTTTGCGAATCCTCTCAAGAACCGTGCTTTGCGCCAATGAAGCCGACTTTCCTGCCAGTTCAACTCGTGCAACCTTTGACGATTCTCTTGGGTGTTCGGTTTGCTCTTGCGCTGCTTCCACTCTACGTCAAGAACTCGCTTAAACTTTCTTTCGAGCCGCACGAACTGCTGCCAGCGTGACCAGCTTTTCTTGTAGCGGTCGTCATCCCGCCACACCTTCCACAAGGCGACAATGGCCTTTTGTGAGCCTGTCTGTGATCGAAACGTCGTAATCGGCGGCTCCAAAAACCGCGTAGGCACAACAAGCTCCTCCGGGGAGAGAAACAGTTCGGCCAATCGTAAGGACTCGTTTTCCACGTTGCCAAGCTCCTGTCTTGTTGGCTCATCGGTTGCGGACACGATTAGGCCGCGCGCGGTGCTCGCCATCGGGCGCGGTCAGAATTTCCGTCTGTTGACAGCGGCCCGCACACGCCGCTTGCCAATCGCTTTCTTGAGGCGCGCCAGTTGCGCCCGCTTCACGGCGATGCAGTTTCGAGAGGATGAAATCAGGCGCGCACCAACTTGAATGTACAACCCCTTGACGACACGGTACGGGATGCCGTTTGCGTCGCAGATTTTGGCGAGCTTCACGCCTTTGGCATGGACAAGAACCATATCGCCCGCCCGCAATCGGAGAAACTGCGCCACGTCGATGGCCTGCTTGCCGTGAACCTTCACGCGCGAATCGTATTCGCCCTCTCCGTGTAGGTCAAGCGGGACACGATCACCACGGCCCGGAGCCTTCGTCGAATGAGATGCCGCGATACAGGCGGGGCGGTCGCTTCGGGACGTGCGTGCAAATCTTTCCGCTCAGGATGCGAAAGGCAACGAACGGAAAACGGTCAGCCGTGGTCACGGGCGGATACCACTTCCTCAGTCGCCACGCCAGTCTTTCGTCGCGTCGCAGCAAGTCCAGGCCACACATCAGCGCCGCAAACAAAATTTGCTCGTTGGTGTAGTGCGGATGCCGCAACCGGATATCCTCAAGCCATTCTTCCAGGCGCGGCGTCAACTCCACACGAAACTGCGGCCCCCATTTCAGCGTCATACGCTCTCCTCAATCGGCACGATGTTGCTCGGTTTGTCCACGGCTGGCGAGTTGACTTCCCTCGACACCCGGTAAAACTCCATTTCGTCAGCCGGATACTGCCTCAGCAGCGGCAACAACTTCTCAGGCTCTTGCGTTTTCGGGTCCAACCAAAGCGCCTCAGCATCCCGCGTCAAGATCACCGGCATCCGCTCGTGGACGGCTTTTAGCAGCTCGTTGGCTTCCGTGGTAACAATGGTGCAACTCAGCACTTCCTCACCCTCTGGCGATTTCCAATGCTCCCACAGGCCAGCGAACCCGAACGGCTCCCGGCTTTTCAGGACGATCCGCACTGGCTGCTTCACCTTCCCAAGTTTTTGCCACTCGTAAAACCCGTCCGCCGGGATGATGCACCTGCGTTTCTTCAACGCGGCGCGGAAGGCGGGCTTCTCCGCCAACGTCTCGACGCGGGCGTTAATCATCCGGTTGCCGATGCCGGGATCTTTCGCCCAGGATGGAATCAGTCCCCAAAGCATCTCTTTCATGTACCGCTTGCCGTCGTCACCAACGACGATCACCGCTTGCGTCGGGGCGATATTGAATCGGGGATTGTACGTGGCCGATGCCGGGGGCAACGGAGCACCGAAACGGTCAGCCACTTTCTTCAAGTCAGTGGCGAGGGTGTATCGCCCGCACATGGCGCAACGTTCTCTAGTCGTGGCAAGAGGCTATTTCTTCACGCCGAAATCGTAAAACTCAGCAGTGCTGCCATTGACTACCTGACTCGAAGCATCCTCTTTGCTGATAAAACAGTATTCGCCATTATGGAGCGCTTTGACGGGTTCGATGCGGGAGATGCCGTCACCGATCTTCTCCACCGTCACGGCAACGTATTGCTCAGAGTCGAGACCAGTATTTTTGCCGCCGAAGAATTTCGTCTTGCCAACGACTAGGCGTCGGGTGTTTTTCTCAGCCTTCACTTCCAATCGCGCCAGTGTGAAGTCATCGGCTGTCATCACGGGTGGAGCGAAGGCTCCCTCCTGCTTTGCTTCCTGGTAATAATAGAAAGAGAAATTCCCGGAAAGTTGCAGAACCGCTGATGTACCGGGAAAGATTATGCGGGACTTTGCGGGCCAGCCCTCTGACTGGCCGATGAACCGAGCGGGTTTTAACTTAAGCATCCGCCGCTCCCCGCTTAATTCCTGCCAAAGCCAAATCCCCGGTTCGTGCGGCGTGTTGGGGTCGCTTGAAATCGGAGCAGCAACGGCCTTAGGCGTCGCGGGGACAGCCGACTGCGCTGCGGCCGCAATGATCGCGTTGATGACATCATCGGACAACCCGCCGTCCTTTAGTTTCTTCAACGCATCGGTGCTAATGTCGAAGTCGCACTTGGACGCTTTGATTTTGTTGAGAATCACGGCGTCGCCCAGCCCGGCTTGCTTAAGGCCAATCACCCCCGCATTGTTAAGCGTCTCCTGCGCCAGCAAGGTTGCCGCCGCCAAAAAGCCAATCACTACCATCAGACCAACGAGCCAAGATATTCGCTGCATGGTTTCTCCTTTTTTGTTGGGTCTGCCGCTGCTCACATCGTCGGTTCACCACGATTCTGCCGCCGCGCCGCCTGGTTTTCAAGGCAACTCTCCCCAGCAGTGCCAACGGTATCAGGCTGCTCGCCCCCCTTCGCACCACGTCGCGGCTACTATGAAAGGGCTGCGCCGCAGACACGTTTGTGACGGCACCCCGGCTCTTTCGCCGCCCGCCGTCGTTAAAGCGTGGCTGTGGGTCTTCCGCTCTCCACAACAAGGCCAAGTCGTTCAAAGGATCAACTTTCACGACCTTCGCCCGGCGACGGCCTCCACCGGACCGGATGTCGATGGAGTCAGCGTGCTTCACGACGTGATAGGTTGTCAGGATGTGGCCGTCAGCAATCAAAAACCCCCTGTGCCGTTGCCTTTCGGGGTGACGTCTGCGCCTGGTTGGGCGTTTTGTTCCTTGACGAATTCGGCGACGGCGGCAGCTGCGACAGGACTTATTTGCCTGACTTTTTCCAACGTCTCGACGTATTTGTTCGTCTCGCCAATCTGACCATATACCTCGGCCTGTCCCGCCAACGCTGCCGCGTTAGTTGGATTGAGGTTCAATGCTACTTGATAGCAATACATTGCATCGGAAAACTCATGCGAGCGACCGTGGGCAAAACCAAGACCTGTCCACGCCAGCACTGAAGACTTATCTAGCATCACTGCGTTGTAAAATGATTCGAGAGCGGCTTTAAAATCTTTGCTCGCTATCGCTATCATTCCGGCCTGATATGCTTGGTCGAAAGCAGACGGTTGAGGGGGTGCCGCCTGCGGCGTCGAACCATACACGATCGTGGGCGCAACAGATGGTGGAACCGTTGCAGACTGCGTGCTTTCGATATATCCATCCTGTCGCAACCATTGGCCTAGCAGCCGTCCTATGCCCGAAACGCTGCTCAAGTTTTGCAGTGTGTTGTCAGCGGGATAGAGTTTGACTGTGATGCGCTTGGCAGTGTCAACAAGCTCCAGAGCGATTTTACCTTTCCAGCTATCGCCTCCTGGCTCTCCGACCACGATCAGCCCGTCGACCCCTCTGGCGTAGAGCCAGCGGCATAATGAATCCACATCTGTTTGATCTGGGTGATCCGTATCGGAGAGTTCTGCGGGGCAAACTGCTGGTACTTGATCGCCGTTAAGACCTGCGGCAATTTGTCTTTCTACCTCTTTGGCGGTGCAGTCAGAACAGAGAGCCACCACAAACAAGCGGTGGTAAACTTCTTGAGCGGGAGGCGCGCTCGCGGGCGCAACGGACGGTGAAGTTGTTGCAGTGGCAGCGGGCCTCTGTGTGAACTTGATCGCGAGTGCAAACGCTGCTTTGCGATGCACGGGCTGACTGCCGAGATAAGTGCCGGCCCCGCTGCCCGTGCCACCGGCCTGCGACCAAGCGTAAGTGCCAACAGCCGGGGTGTAGCCCGACACGTAACTGCCGCTTTGCAGCACGAGTACGGCGTCTGCGCCCATCGCGGCAGCTTTTTCACGCAAGAGTTTCTCCGCCCCGGACCAACTGGCTATAGCAATGCCATTGTAAGCGATTTCGCCCAGTCGCTCGTAAGGTTCGTCAGGCTCCACGTGGTAAATTTGAATCGTGGCAGGGTCGGTAGGCGGATACTGAGGCGCGCGAGCGTAGCGATTAGAACGCGCTGATGCGCACCCGCATGTCAACAAAACTACAACAAGAAGGGCCACGCGACTTTTCATCACAGCAAGCTCCTTGATCGCGTCGGCTTGGGCAGACACCGAAACAAAAGGGGCGCACCTACTCACGCCCCGCCACAGGCACCGGAAGGAGCCTTAGATGGAACGCTTTCAGCACGCCCTTGTGGGGCGCGCTTTCAAGCGCCGTCCATCTGATTGAAACTTCCGGTTTCGTGGCGGACAGCAGCCGAAGCTGATATGGTTT
>PLTX01000037.1 GCA_003164675.1 Verrucomicrobiota bacterium
TCCAGTCAACGGGTGCAGGTCACCGTGGCAATCCGTGTGAATCTGTGGCTAAACTTGCGCCATGTCTGACTGGCGATTGACTCCCCAGAACTCGGCACTCGTGGTCATCGACGTGCAAGAGAAGCTCATGAACGTCATACCGCGGCGCGCCGAGTCGCTGGCGTCGATCCAGAGACTTATCGGTGCGGCGCGGTCATCACCACCGTCGAATCCGGCACCGACCAATTCAAGCGAATCCTACCGCTCTTTAAGTAGCACGTCAGTGATGATGTCTTCCGCCGGTGCAACCGCAGCCGCCGGGGCGACCGCAGGGCGGGATCGCAGCGGGCGTGGAAGCCATTGAGCCGCCACCCTGCGCGGCAAAAACGGAAAGCTTCTTCGTCAGCTTCTTTGAGCCGCAATGCGGGCAGGCGACCGAGCCTTCCCAGTTGCTCGAACGCACGAGCAACTCAAAATCCTTCTCACATTTCGTACAAACAAATTCGTAAAGCGGCATACCGGTTCTCCTCAAACTTATTGCGGCGTGGCATCCAATAGCTGTTGCATCTCCGGGCTGGACTGTTTGCGCGGGGCTTGCACCGACCGGATGCGGGCTTGCGTGACGTTCTCATGACAGGGAATGCCAAGGATGTGCTGGACGTAATCCACTTTGATGGTCACGAGCTTGTTAATAAAATCCACACCGATCTTTTTGCTGACCAGATTCTCCGCGACGGTGTGTTGTTCCGTGTCTTCGGACGCAATATGAACGTCGTTGGCCGTGATATCGATCCCCAGGCTCTTCGCGTCGGCGATCACGCTCTGTTTCACGGTGTCCATCGAATTCTCGGCGACAAAATTGATCTGACGATCCACACGCTCGGCAAAATCGGTGTTCGTCTTGAATATTTCCATCCACTGGACGAACCCATATCCAATCACCACGACGAGCACGGCGATAATAAGGCCTTTCATTTCGGCGCTCCTTCCAGCACTTTCTGTGACGTGCGAAAATGCATCTTGGCCACTTTCGCCAACGCGTCGCGGCCGTGTTTCGTAACCAGTTGCACCGCCGCTTCCTCGACGGCCGTGGACGCGCCCTTGGGCAGTTCCACGCCGTATTCCTTGCCCAACCGCCGCAGCCTCATCACGAATTCATTCCGCGCGATGATCGACGCCGCCGCCACCGCCAGATCGCTCTCGGCCTTGTGCCGTTGCACCAACTCGATTTTCCGCCCGCGCTCCATCAGCGCCCGCTCGATGATCCGCTTGTTGCCAAACTGGTCGGAGATCGCTTTCGGGCTGTCCACCCGACCCAACAGATCCTCAATCACCCGCGCATGGCCCCATCCCAGGATGTTGTTCACGTTTCCCATCTGGGCGTGTAGTTGATTGTACTTCTCCGGGCCGATGGCGACAACATCCGTCACGCACCCTTCCGTCAGGCGAATCTGCTTGGCGATCTCCGCAATCCGCGCGTCGCTCTTGATCATCTTGCTGTCGCGCACGCCGATTTCCATCATGTTATACGCCGCCGCTTCGTTGAGAAACGCGCCCGCGATGACCAGCGGCCCGAAGAAGTCGCCCTTGCCGCTTTCGTCAACCCCGATGCGCGGCTCCAACATCGTCGGGTCGAGGATGTGCTCGTAACCCAGCTTCGCCTCCCCCAACAGTTGCGGTTCGAGGTAGAACTGCACGAAATCGGTCGTCCCCTTCCCCTGCACGACCAGCTTGCCGCTGGTGTACATGGCGACGCTGACCTTCTCGCCGCGGTGTTCGGCCCCAAAGTGCGCGTACGGTACATCGCGAAACATAAAGCCGCGCGCCTCCAAGTCGCGTTTCAGACGCGGAATCTTGTCAGCATCCAGCTTACACGTGTAGGATGTGCGCTCGGCCATGGCGACACGATTCCACACACCTGCCGTGCGGGTCAACACCGGAGTGCGTCGGGCGTTCCATCGCGATCTCCCGCGCTGGTACCGGCGTCACCACCGCCAGCTTCCCTGGCGCGCCACGCGCGACCCCTACCGCATCTGGGTCAGTGAAATCATGCTCCAACAAACACGCGTCGAAACCGTCCGACCCTACTACGCCCGCTGGTTGCGGGCGTTCCCCACCATCCAGTCGCTGGCCCGCGCCTCGGACGACCGCGTGCTGAAATTGTGGGAAGGGTTGGGCTACTACTCGCGCGCGCGGAATCTGCACCGGGCCGCGCAAGCCGTCGTCCACGAACGTGGCGGCCAAATGCCTCGCACGGTAGAAAGTCTGCGCCAACTTCCGGGAATCGGCCGCTACACGGCAGGCGCCATTGCCAGCATCGCGTTCGGCGAGCGCGTGCCGGTCGTGGATGGAAACGTGGCGCGTGTATTTGCGCGGATTTTTTCCATCCGCGCCAACGTGAGGTCCCCGCGTACGCTGCAATCGCTCTGGAGGCTCGCCGAAGACCTGCTTCCCGATACCGACCCGGGGGATTTCAACCAAGCGTTGATGGAATTCGGCGCGCTGGTATGCACGCCCGCCGCTCCGCATTGCGATACATGTCCAATGCATCGGATCTGCGCGGCGCGGGCGCGCGGACTGGTCGAGCAGGTGCCGAATCGTGGTGATAAACCGCAGACCGTGCACCTCGTAACCAAGGCTGCTTTCGTGAAGAACCGTGACCGGATTCTGCTGAGACGCAGGCCGCGGCAGGGTTTGCTGGCGAACTTCTGGGAACTGCCGGCAGCTGATGCACGACGGTTCCGCGTGGGACATCGAATCCACGAATTGCGTCACACGATCACGCATCGACGAATCGTCTTTCAGGTGTACGAGTGCGTCCCAATCGCGAACTTACCGTCAAACGGCGAGTGGCAATCGGTCACCCATGCACAACTGAAAGCGCTGGCTCTCCCCGCGGCGCACCGGCGTGCCATCGACAGCGTCCTCTCAGCGAAGAAGTAGCACAGGACTGTCGGTCGCGCGCAGGAGATTGACCAGCACATCGTTCACCAGCCGATTCGAGAATCTCGCCCGCGTGCTCGGAGCCATCACGATGAGATCGATGGGCGTTTTCTTGACGAAAGCGAGCAGGTTCTGCAACCGCTTGTCGGGCTTGGCGAACAACAGGATATTGGTCTGCGCGGGATTGATTTTCGCCACCTCGCGCAAGGGATTGTCTTCGGGCAACTTGCCCGTGCGGCTGGTGACCAACGGGAAAACATGGAGCATGCTGTTAAACTTGTGCGCCAGCGGCAAAACTTTCAGGAACGTTTCCGCGCCGGCCGATCCCAATTCGGTCAGCGACAGCACGTGCTTGAACCGCGGGCGTTTCCAGTCCTTGTCCTTGATCGGGCGCCCGTGAATGCAGAGCACATGGCACGGTGTGCTGGCGATGATCGACTCGATGATGCTTCCAACCGACCACCAGGCCAGGTTGACTCCGTCCTTGTTGGAGGCCATGCAGATGAGATCGACCTTCTTGCTTACCGCCGATTCCGCAATCGCTTCCGCGCGATCTTTCTTGTACACGTACATCTTCGCGACCGCCACGGTCTTCTTGAGCGGCGGCAGATCGGTGGCATTTACGTCCAGCGCCAACATCCTGGTGAGCCTCGGAAAATCCAAAAGATTTTCCGGTTCCTTGAGCGACGCGGGATCCATCACGTGCAGCAGGTACAACTTGCTGTGGAACGCCTGCGCCAGCGTCACCGCGTACGGAATGACGGAATTCGATTCGTCGGATAGATCGCTTGGTACGAGTATCTTCTGCAGCATCGCCAGACGCATGTCCTCCTGTTTGCCCCCTCGCGAGGGATTTTAGGAGCGTAGCCTGCTCGATGCAATGCATTTTCCGTGCTCGAGTCTTGTCAATGTCATGCGAGTCGATGGTGCAAGGTCGCCACCTGGTCGCCGTCGATTCCCGCGCCAAGCCCATCCGTGCTGCTGGCAATGTGTGTAAGTTCTTCCGTATCCGGCTCGGGGAAACACCCGTTCAGCTCGCGCCCGCTTGCCACGCGACGCCTAGAAGCGCTACACTCGCCTGCGTTTGGAGAAAACAACCAACTGCGCAACAAGAACTGAACAATCGCTCCGCTTCGGCTGCTGTCCGCACCGAAACTACCGGTTTCAAAGCAGGCGCCGGCGCTGTCGGCCCGCCCATCATGGGGTGTGCTGAAAGCGTTCTCTTCCGGGCGCCTGACAGTGACTGTGGCCAGACGGATCACCCATGAGTAACGGGACATCATGCGTTCGGCGGGAGAGAATCCGTCGGGTTCTTGGAAGGCTGGCGGTCGTCCTGGCCGGGATCGTTATCGGGCAGTTCATTCTCTACGCGCCGTCGTTGGTTGGACGAAAAATCCTCCTTCCGCTGGATATTCTGGCCTTGCCCACCACGTACCTCCCGAGAACGCCGGAGGTCGCCAAGATCATCGCACACAACACGGTCATGGCAGACCTCGTCCTTTCGTTCGAACCATCCCGGCGATTTGCCGTCTCGGAAATCCGCGCTGGTCGGTTTCCCTTCTGGGCACCGTATCAGTATGCTGGCGCGCCGTTCGTTGAGCCGAAGTATTCGCCGCTTCAGCTCCTTCAATACTTTACCGCGGCACCCGTCATCATTGCCTGGGCGCAACTGCTTGTTGCGGCTGTTGCGGGCACCGGTGTTTACCTGTTCTGCCGCCGTGCACTGCATATTGGCTTTTGGGCAGCAACGATTTCCGCATGGTGTTACCCCATGACGGGCCTCTTCGTGTTCTGGCAAGGGTACCCAACGTCTGCCGCGGCCTGCTGGCTTCCGTGGCTTCTACTGGCAGTCGACAAGACTGCTCGACGAGCCACTCCCGCGGCGCCGGTTTGGTTGGGCGTAGCGACGTGCCTAGTGCTGATCAGCGGTCATGTTGACATCTCCGGTCAGGTACTGCTGACATCGGGTATCTATGCGGTATGGTGCTGGCTGACTGTATACTCCAACCAGTGGTTTCAGCAGCGCGCAAGGGGAGCCGCCCTGGCTCTCATCGTGGGGTGGAGCCTCGGGTTCTTGCTGGCGACTCCACATTTACTCCCGCTGTTTGAATACGTGCGCACCGGTTCCCGCATGATGCAGCGCGGACGGGGACTAGAGGAACGGCCACCCATCGGTTGGGCAGCTCTACCCCAGACCGTTTTGCCGGATATGTACGGCTCCGAGCAAGCCGGCAGTCTCCGAATCGTAGACGGAAACCAGATCGAGAGTTCCGCGGCAACCTATGCGGGTGTTCTTGCCACACTCTTCGTGGCACCGCTGGCGTGGTGCAGCCGGCGCCACCGGTCCGTCAATGCCCTCTGGTGCGCCCTAGGGTTCCTGGGGTTGAGTTGGTGCCTGAATGTGCCGATCCTGGTCAAGCTGCTGCGCCTGCCGGGACTCAACATGATGTCCCACAATCGCCTGGTGTTCGTGACCTCGTTCTCGATCCTCATGATGACAGCCATCGGGTTGAACGTGCTCGGGGAGGGTGCTCCCCGGTGGAGATGGTGGTTCCGCGTTCCGACCGTGCTGCTGGCCGGGCTTTGCGCGTGGTGTATTTACCGTACTTTAGTTCCTGCTGAGCCGATTTCCACTCAGCTCGAGTCCGCCATCCGCCACGGCCAGCATATGGTACCGGTGCGCGACCTCAACGACGTCCGAACGATACAAAGATGGTTTGTTCACTCTTACCTTGGTTCGTCAGTTCTGTGCGGCCTCGGCCTTGCGGGATGGTCGTTGCTCTGGTTCCGACGGACACCGCAACGGTGGCTCGTGCCGTTGCTCGGCTTTGTCCTGATTGGAGACTTGTTATGGTTTGCCTATGGGCGGAGTGCGCAGTGCGATCCGTCCCTCTATTACCCCCGAATCCCGGTCCTGGAGCAATTGGCCAGGGAAACGCCGGGACGGATCGTCGGTTTTTTTTGCCTGCCCGCCCAACTGGCGCAAACACACAACCTATGCAATATCCAAGGGTACGATGGCGTCGACCCGGCGCGTTTGATGGATCTGATGGCGAGCGCCGCCGACCCACCCCTCCACCTCACTTCTTCCTCATTGACCGTGTGGTTTCGACCTCGCGTGATTGTCTCCCCGACGGATAACGTCCGTCTTTCCCCTGTGTTGGACATGCTGGGTGTCCGGTACGTCATCTTTCGGGGTTCTCCCCCTGCGTCAATTCACCCGGCCTTTCAAGACTTCGACTATTGGGTTCTCGTGAACCGCGAAGCTCTGCCGCGCGCATTCGTCCCGCACCGCGTGGAAACCGTGGCCAATGACCACGACCGTCTCGAGAAACTGACGGCGCCGCAATTCGATCCGCGCGACGTGGCCTACGTCGAGACACCGGTCGACCTGCCCGGACCCTGTCGCGGCCACGCCGAGATTGTCTCCGAGATTCCCACGCGGGTCACCGTCTCCGTCCACATGGAAACCCCCGGCCTCCTCGTGCTCGCCGACCTCTGGGACAACGGATGGCGGGCGTACCGAAACAGCCAACCCGTGCCGATTCTCCGGGCCGACCACGCCCTGCGCGGCGTCATCGTCCCGGCGGGAGTCTCGACCGTTGAATTTCGGTACGAGCCTCGAAGTCTCACGTTGGGATTGTGCTTATCCGCGCTGGCAGCCGCGGTAATTCTGAGTTGGCTCGGAACCATCGTTTGGTGCCGGCGCAACCGATCCGGACGGGCTTGAACGAAGCCAAACGAGCATCAACCCCCCCAAACAAAGCCAATTTTAGCAAAACGAAGCCAAGTGACAAATTGGCACACTTGGACTTCTAACGCCTTGTCCCTCAAGCCAATCCAAAACCTCCAACACTCCAAACAATTGGCTTTGTTTTGCAGTTTTACCCTTTTGCACCTCCCCAGTCCCTTATGTCAAAGAACGATCACGAGGATGCCCGGCCCGGCGATTCATTGGTACATCGCCAAGCCGGCCACAACACCAAGTAAGAACTTATTCATCGCGCAGGAGCATATCCAACAGCGATAATAAGTCAAGCTGGAAAATCGCCGGCAAATAACACTTCATGCAACAGGGGCGGGGGCGTTGCAATGTCGAAACCCCGTTTCTTTGCAACAATTATCATCCGTTGCGCGTTTGTTCTTGCAATCAAAAGACAACCTCGTTATCTCGTGCCGACTGATGCGCGAGTTGACCGCGCCATCTTGTGGAAGCCACGGTTGTTCCTGATGTACCCGTCACGTCGTTGAACCGGGCGCGCCTGTGGGGTGTGCAGGCGAGGAGCAGACCCTTCGGTGTTGCCGGACAACAAACCGAGCATTGATCGCACAGCCCGGACTGGACAGATTCTCGCGTCTCTCCCGTTCGCGGCCACTGCGCTGGGGACGGTCCCCGAGCGGGCATCGTCGGCCGGCTGCGGCGACATCCGCGACGGCTTCGCGACCGCGTTCCGAAACTGGCGACTGAAGAACAACATCCCGCTGAAGAAGATCGCCCGGGATTTGGGCCTTTCCATTGCCACCATCAATTCATGGGAATCGGGGACCCGGTTTCCCACCGGCTACAACCTGGAGATGCTCGCGAACTATACCAGCGTGCCGCCGTGCCGGCTCCTCTGCGTGATGGCGGACAAGTGCGTCCCGGCGGCTTGCCCGCTGGCGATGCCGAAGAACAAGCGATAAGACGCTGGCGCCTGCTCGTGGCCCGTTACACTTTAAGTAGAAAATCACGGGTTGCGTCTTCGCGCCGCGCCGCTCTAGCCTCTGCCGCGTTGAGCGAGTTCACAAACGCACCTCGATGAGGGAACGCCCGGCGCAACAAATAGGTTCTGCCCGGCAGACAGGCGCAAGGACTCCCTGTATACCTCTCGTTCAAGATATGGAGGACAGCATGAAAAAGTTGAGCTTGATTTGCTTGGTGGTCACATCGTTTTTTGCGACTCAGGTATTGGCTGGAAATCTCACGGTGAACGGGAACCTGACCGTCACCACCAATCTGACCGCTGAGTCCATCTCGTTGGGTGGCGTGACCCAAACGAGCTGGCCGGGGGCGCTGGCCCAAGGCTACAAGCACGTGATCGTCCCCGAAGGGACCAACGACCTGCAGCGCGGCAGCAACCTCCAAGCGGCTTACACGACGGCGACGACGCTTAACCCAACATCGAGCAACCGCGTCGTGGTGCTCGTTCCGCCCGGTAACTACAACCTCGGCGGCACTGACCTGACCATGAACACCAGCTACGTGGATCTCATCGGTCTCGTGCCGGCCCAAATGACCAGCAAACAGGTCTTCACCGACAGCACGGGTCGTACCCGAACCAAGACTATCGCCAACGTGCAGTGCCCCGTTCTCATTTATGCCAGCGCCAGCGCCGGCACTCTTGTGCAGAACGTTGACTATGTCCGAATCGAGTCCGTGATCCTTTTCAATACCGGTTCGGGGGCCGCCTATGGCGCATCCGTAAGCGGCACCAACACGGTCCTGCGGCATGTGTCGATGTCTTCCATGTCGGCTGGCGAGTATGCGGGACAGTATGTTGATTGCGTGGGCGACTTCAACGCCATGGCAAGCGGCACGTTTATCGACTGCACGGGCGGTGATCACAGTTTCGGCGACGGCACCGCTACTGGCACGTTTATCGATTGCACGGGCGGTGATTGGAGTTTCGGCGGTCGCAACTGGGGGGATTCGGAGGCTAGCGGCACTTTCGTAGGATGCGTGGGCGGCATGGGAGGCTTTGGAGGTAACGGCAGAGCCGACGGCAGGTTTGTCGACTGTGTGGCTGGGGACTACAGTTTCGGGGGCGGTGATGGCTACGACCAAGACGGCAATGGTGCCGGCGGCACGTTCATCGATTGTGTGGGCGGGGTTAATAGTTTTGGCGGGGGTGACGGCGGGTCGCTCGACGATGCGGCCAAGCTTCAACACTGCAAAGGGGGTCCCGATAGTTTTGGCGGTTGCGGCTCCAGCGACGATTTCAACTATAACGTCGGCGGGACGAACACGTTCCTGATGTGTGCCAAGTCTGCCGACGAGCACCAACGGCCTGCCCAGCGGCACCGTGTATAACAGCAGCGGCACACTCAAGGTCATGCCCTAAGCGCGGGTGGAGACCAACATGAAAACTCCCCGGCATGGATGGGGTTGGGTTTGTGAACGAGCGGTCGGCGCAGCCCTGATCGTGTGGCTTTCGTCGCTGGCTCTTCCAGCGCAGGCCACGACGTACTACGTCAACGAAGGAGTGGGTAACAACTCATACGACGGGTTGAGCGACGTGGTCGCCAACGGCGACGGCCCGAAGCTCAATGTATCGGCGGCCATCTCCACGGCGACGGATGGATCGACGATTCAGGTTGACACGGGAGACTACGCGGAAACCGTCTGGGACTGCGGCGCCAACAGCCTCACGTTGAACCCGGCAGAAAGCGTGTCCGTCTGCGGCGCGGACCTGTGTGGAGTCGACACGGTCGGCGACGGCATTCCTGACTGGTGGCGACTGGAATACTTCCGGTACCCCCACGACGACCAACGCCGACTCGTGCGCCTCGTGCAATCCGTCTGGCAACCATATTTCCAACCTGCAAGCATACCTAGCGGGCACCGATCCGACGGATTACAACAGCCAGCCTCCGAACACTCTTCCTGGCGCCGAGTGTTTCACCAATAGGTATGGACTCTACGGTGGGACAGGAATCTCCATTGCGCCGTGGACAGCCCAGGGCATCTTCTATGAAGGCGACACCGTGACGATCTCCAACAGCCTCGGCACCACTATCGAAGTGTACGACTTCCATAGTCACAGCATCACCAATGCGGCTCCGCCTGTGACCCTTTCGGGTCTCGGCTTGGGACATTATTTCGTCGAGGTCAATGGCACCAACGGCGGCGTTGGCGACCGCGCTCAATTCAGCGTCCTGCCTCAGGGCTACACGAATCAGCCCCACTCGTATATTGGAGAAATGCCATCTTCGGCAGCGGCCTGGTCCAACCGCTATGCGCGTCTCGCTCCGGGCTTCAGTCTTACAGGAACCATGTGGGCGCAAACGGCGGACTACAACACTTGCTGTCCGGACGGTATCGTCACCGCCAGCGGAACGAACGACTGGTTGGTCTTCGACCTGTTCGTCAATGACTACCCCAGTAATCCGGATTGGTTCGCGAACGCTCCGATCAAGGTGATCCAAATCAACACCGCTCACACCACGAATACGGGCTGGGCTACCCCGCCAGTTGACATGACGAACTCATTGGCCAGTTGGATTCATGACGTGGTCACGATCTACACGAATGCCGTGGCGAGATATGGCACAAACGTCGCTTACGAAATCCTCAATGAGCCGAACTCCGTCGATTTGGATTTCGTCGAAGACCCGAACACCAATGACGTTACCCATTCGGTATTACCGGCGGCCATGACCGTCAGCGCAACGGTTGAGGCGATTGAATTCGTCTGCCCGGCGTGCAAGGTTTGGGCACCGGCGGCCATGGGCTACAACAGCTGGGCATGCATCGTACTCACCTCCGCGGTAGTAAGGCCCTACTACACCAACGTCGGTCTTCTCTCGTTTCATGATATGGCGGGATACTACAATACGGTCGACAACAACTGCGGACAATTCATGGCCACAGATCTTAGTCTCGAACTAATGGCCGGACTTTATCCGGGTAAAGAGTTCGCTGTCGATGAGGTTCACCCCTACTCGCCAGACGCTTTGGGCAAGACTAATGGCTGGTGCGCCGACGCGGGTGGCGGCGGATCGGGTCGTTACGACGCCCCAAACTGGACCTGGACTTGGCGAACCATGTGTTCGCGATTCTGGAAAGATCTGGTGATGTGGAAGGCAAAGGGGGTCTCACGCGTACAAGTCTTCCTCGAACTGTGCGACTCCGCTGGGACCCTCGACAACGGTTATTATGGGTGGGGCGATACACTCGGCGAGCAGTATGATCACGAGGGCCGCGGTCCCCGTCCCACCGTGGACGGCCAAGCAATGATTTCGTGGTGGCTAGAGAACGCCACACCATTGACGAACTGGCTCTCGGGCAGTGAGTTATACGTTGCTGACGCCTATGGGAATTACACCAACGGCACGCCTGGACTGCACTTCTATGAATGGCAGTTTGCCAATGGCGCTACGAATACTTTCGTCTGGGCTGACGAGCAAATCACGGTCACCACCAACTTTGGCGTGGGCCTTACCGATATATTCTCGAACCAGTGGACCGGCCCTGTTGGTAAAGAACCCGTGATTGCTTGGGGCTGGCCGGAGCAGTAGCGTCTTCTGCTGGTCGCACTCGGTGGCGTATCGCTCGTCGCGTTCCTCAGACGCAGCCGCGTGTAGCGTCAGGATAGCGCGTCCGATTTCTCCGGCAGCCGGTCACACCAATGGCAACTGCTCGTCGCCGTCTGCGATGGTGCTTTCTCGGACCGATGGGTAGCGGTCTCGCAGCGGCGCGGGCGCGCGGACCGTGACCGTCGGCGTCAACTTCGCTTTCAACTGCAAGGCATTGGAAAACGCTTTGGCGTCCTTGTGATTGTTGAACACGGCAAACGTCTTCTTCGTTCGCGCGGCGATTGCCGCAATATGCGCCAGCAGGTCGTCCAGTTCCGCCGCCGAGTACAGGTAATCGTATCGTCCGCCGTAAGCGTCCTGTTTTTCCCGGAACCAGTTCCTGTTGTTGCGTCCGTGCAGTCGAAAGTAGCCGATGTCCGCCGTCGCGTGCGCGGTCGGCGGGATGCAATGAGCCAGCACGGGCTGATCGATATTGCAAAACGTGATCCGTCGTTCGCGGAGAAACTCAAATGTCTCATCCACCAGCCACGAGTCGTGTCGGACTTCGACCGCCATCGGCCAATCCGCAAAGCCGTCGGCGACAGCCCGCAACCAGTCACGGTTTCGCGCGTCGTTGCGGAATGACCACGGGAATTGGAACAGCAACGAATCGAGCCGCCCGCTCCCGCGCAGGGGTTCCAGGCCGGCGGTGAACAGGTCAAACTCGGCCCTTGTCCAGGGCAACGAACGTTCGTGCGTAAACCGTTGCCATGCTTTCGCGAGGAAACGAAATTGCGGCTGGCCTTCGACAGCCCGGACCCAGCTCTCGGTGGCGCGGGCCGTCGGGGGACGATAAAACGAGCTGTCAACTTCCACGCAATCGAGGTACCGCGCCACCAGGCGGAGGCGACCCGCCGTCTTGCCGGGCGGATAGACCAGGTTCTCCCAATCGGGATAGCTCCAGCCGGCCGTGCCGACCAGTATGGGGGCGCTGGCCATGGTCGGGGTTGATTTTAGTGCTTTGTCAAAGCCGATTCAATGGGTGTGCGCAGGCCTTGGCCTGCGCACCCCAAGCCGGGTGCCGCGAGACGCCATCAGCCGATGGCGACGGTGCGGCTACATGTCAATCAAGATTGACGCAGGACTAGATATAAGCGTGTTCGCCGTGCAGGGCTTCATCAAGCCCCAGCTCTTCTTCCTCGACCGTGACTTTCACGGGGGTGATCTTGTTGATGATCCAGAGCATGATGTAGGTGAACAGGAACGCGTACACGGCCGCGATCACCACAGCGACACATTCCTTCATGAAGAAACTGCTGTCGCCATGGAGCAAGCCGTTGGCGCCGGAATCGTTCATCGCTTTGTTGGCAAAAATGCCCAGACAGATCACGCCGAGCACACCCCCCACACCGTGGACGCCCCAGACATCAAGGGCATCATCCCAGCCCAGCCGGTTCTTCATGTTGATCGCAAAATAGCAGACCAGGCTGGACGCGATGCCGATCGCCACCGCGCTCGGCGTGCTCACGTAACCGGCCGCCGGCGTGACGGCAGCCAGGCCGGCAATTGACCCGGTCAGCAAGCCCACGAACTTCGGTTTCTTCTCGAAGACCCAGGCCACGATCAACCACACAATCGCCGCGAATGAAGCCGCGACATCGGTATTCAGAAACGCCAGTGACGTCACGGCGTCAACCCGCAACTCGCTGCCGGCGTTGAACCCGTACCAGCCGAACCAGAGCAGTCCCGTGCCCAGTGCCACCAGCGGAATACTGTGCGGCCCCGAGGTTTCCGGAAACCGGCGCCGCCCGACAAACATCACCGAAGCCAGCGCGGCAAACCCGGCAATGCAGTGCACCACAATCCCGCCGGCAAAATCCAGCACGCCCCATTGTGCCAGCAGTCCGCCGCCCCAAATCATATGCACCATCGGGAAATACACCAGCACCAGCCAGACAACCAAGAAGATCAGGTAGGCCGGGAATCGCACACGGTTCGTAAAGGCGCCGGTAATCAGGGCCGGGGTGATCTGGGCGAACATCATCTGGTAGGCGATCAGCACGAACAACGGAATCGTCTTCGAACCGGTGAATGCGTCCATCGGGTTGAGTCCCCGAAAGAAGGCGTGGTCGAGATTGCCGATGACGCCGCCCTGGCCGCCGCTGAAGCACAGGGAGTAGCCAAAGGCGAACCAGATGACGGTCGTGACCCCCATCGAGACGAAACTTTGGATCATGATGGCGAGCACGTTCTTGCGGCTGACCAGCCCGCCATAAAAGAAAGCCAGCCCCGGCGTCATCAGCATGACCAGGCTCGTGGCCACGAGCATGAAACCGGTGTTGCCAGTATCGAAGGCGTTAGACATAACGGTGTTCCTCCTTGGTAAAAGCCTCAGTGGGGCAGGGGTACATCTGTACGCCAAGCAAAACTGCTTTGGTCGATTCCATGCGATTATCTGAAGCTTGCGCCGAATTACCTCACACACATCCGCGAAAGGCAAGTTTTTTTGTAATGCGTTGCGCCTGCGCCCTGGTCCATCACCAGCACGACGTTCCCGGTCGGCGCGTGGCCATGGTCGGCATTGATTCCAGCGCGACGGGGCCGCCTGCAAAACCTTTTTGACTTTGCAGCAGGCTGCTGACACACTTCGACGCGCCGACTTGACCGAGCGAGCGTTGAAGGAGGCTCGCGTCGCACCGATGAGTCCAAAAAAGCCATCATCCGTATCCGCGGCACGTAAAACGCAACAGCCAGACGCTGAAGCGGCTCCGAAAACCAGGCTGTGGCCATCGGTCGGGTTTCTTGCCCATGTGACGGTCGCGTTCGTGCTCGGCGCCATCGTGCTGTTCACGTACTGCAACACGTTGTACAACACGGGGTTCGCGCTGGACAACAAGTTCATCATCCTCGAGGATCCGCGCCTCCGCGATGCCAACCAAAACAACCTCCACCTTGTTTTTACCCAGGACTACTGGTGGCCGAAAGCCGTCAGCGGCCTGTACCGTCCGTTGACGACGTTGTCGTATCTGTTCAACTACAGCATCCTCGGCAATGGGCCTCACGCCGCCGGCTATCACTGGGTCAACTTCGTCCTGCATTGGGCGAACTCGGTGCTTGTCTATTTTGCGGTGCTGGTGCTGATGGAACGGTTGTGGCCGGCGTTTTTCGTGGCCGCGCTGTTCGGCACTCACCCGGTGGCCACCGAATCGGTGGCCAACATCGTCGGACGCGCCGATTTGTTTACGACGCTGTGGGTATTGGTGGGCTTTCTTTGCTACGCCAGGAGCACGACCGCCGAAAGCAGGACCAAACCCGAACGCAAGCCGTTGATCGTGACGGGCGCCATCTGTGCGTTGCTGCTGGCGTTCGTGGTAATCAGTTGGAAGCACCCGACGCTGCTCCCATCCAATCTGCAAAGCGGCCTGGTCATCTCCATGGCGCTCGTGGCGCTCGGCGTTGGCACGGTGATCCTGGCCTGCCGCGCCGGGGGTTGGGGAAAACTGTTGCCGCTGACCATGCTAATGCTGACGACTGCCGTCAGCGTGTTTTGCAAGGAATCGGGCGTGGTGGTGTTCGGTGTGATCTTGCTCTACGACTTCTTGTACCGCCTGCGCCGCCAACAGCCCAACTGGCTGGCCAACCTCTTCTCGAATTTCTCGGAGTTCGCGCTCAAAGGCTACGTGGTGTTGGTCGCGCCGATTCTGACGATGTTCTATGTCCGCAGCCAGGTTTTCGGTCAACTGCGCCCGCCGGAGCTGCCCTGGGTGGACAACCCGCTGGCCATGCCGAGTGTGAGCTTCCTGACCGCGCGCATCACGGCTATCAAGGTGATTGGGAAATATTTCTGGCTGCTGCTCTGGCCGCAACAGTTGTCCTGTGACTACTCGTACAACCAAATCCCCATCGTGAACTGGCATTTCAACACGTGGGAAGACTGGAAGGCCATCGTCGCACTGGTGTCCATCGTGATCGCGCTGCTGGCGGCGATCCGCAATTATCACCGCAACAAGCCGCTGTTCTTCTTCGTATTCTTTTTCTTCGGCACGCTGCTGCCCTCCTCCAACCTGATCCCCAATCCCACGTTTGGCCAGTCGCTGTTCGACAAGACCTCGTGGTGCATCGGCAGCATCATGGCCGAACGGTTCCTGTACCTGCCATCGATCGGGTTCGTCGGCTGCCTGGTCGTCGCGGTCTACTCGATCGGTCGGCGCCTGATACCAAACCTGGATGTCTCCCTGTGGGCGCAGCGGATCTGGCTGCAGGTCGTCGCGCGCACCGTGCTGAGCCTGGTCGTCGTCGCCTATGGCGTGCGCGCCTTCAACCGCAACGACGACTGGAAGGATGATGAGGCCCTGTGGACAAAGGCCGTCGCGACGTGTCCCGACAGCTTCAAGACCCACAAGTCCCTGGCGTTCGCACTCTATGAGAAAGATCCCGAGGGCAAGAATATCGATCGCATCATTGAAGAAGGCGAAAAGGCCCGTCAGGTCACGGACAAGACGCAGATCGTCCTGCTCCATCTCGGCGCCTACTATCGGATCAAGGGCGACACCTACGCCCAGCGTGCGGCCGACGGAGTGACCCTGGTGCCCTCGGCGCAAAGCATGCCGTGGTATCAGAAGTCGGTGGAAGCGCTGTCGAAAGCCGTGCCGCTCGACAAAGAATTCAATGACGACAATCGCCAGAAGGAATTGAAGCGCGGTCGCGATCCGAACAACATCCCGGACATCGGCAACCACGAAATCTACTGGAATCTCGGGATCACCTATATGCGCATGTCGGAATACCAGAAGGCGCTGGATGCCTACCTGTACATGCGCCATCTTTCGCCCACGAACCCGGACGCGCACCTGAGCATCGCGTCCGTCTATCTGGCGACCGGTCACGCCGAAGAGGCCGGCATCTGTCTACTGCAAGCGTTGTTGCTCGACGGCAGTCGCACGCAGGCGTTGCGGCTGGTCGCGGATATCTATCGGCAAATTGACCGCGAAGGTTGCGCCGTCATCATGAGCCAGGGAGAACCCCGGCTGAATCCGGACTGCGCCATTGTCCACAATCATATCTGCTCGGCCTACTATGGTTTGATTCAGGCTTTCCTCGAAACCAAGGACCAGAATCTGAATCAAAAGGCGTTGGATGCCGAGCAAACTGCTATGCACAATTACCGTTGTCCTCCGGACGCCTTCAAGAAGCTGTTTCCAGACCAACCGACTGCCGTGAGCTCGACACCATGACCAGAATCCTCCGCGGCCTGGTGGCCGCTTCCCTGATCCTATCCGCTGCGTGGCCGACCCACGCGGCGTCCACCAAGGCGACCCCCGAGACACTGAAGCTCGAGGATTGCATCGACCTCGCCCTCCGGCAAAACCCAACCATCCTCAAGGCCAGGGAAGAAATCCGCCGGAACCAGGGCGTCATCGTCGAGGTCCGCGCGCAAACGTTCCCGCAAGTCACGGCCTCGGGCACGTACCAGCAGGTCGCCAAGAGTACGCTGGATCCTATTCCGGTCCCCGGCTTTCCGAGCGCTTTCGACAATCAAGAACAACCCTGGACCGCAAAAATCGAGATCTCGCAATTGGTGTATTCCGGCGGACGAGTGAATGCCGCCCTTCGCGCCGCGAAACTTTCCGACCAGATTGCCACCCTGGGGTTCCAAGCCACTGTTGCCGACACGATCCTGGACGTGCGGAAGGATTTCTACCAAATCCTCCTCGACATGGCGCTGGTCGATGTCCGCGAACAATCGGTGACGCTCCTGGCAGAACAACTCCACGACGCCCAGTCGCGGTTTGACGTCGGGTCCGTCCCACGCTTCAACGTGCTGCGCGCCGAGGTCGAGTTGGAGAATGCCAAACCACCCCTCATTCGCGCCCAGAACGATCTCCGGATCTCGAAAGAGTCCCTCGTGAAACTGCTGGCCATCGACGCCTCGAACCGGACGAATGCGTTTACGCCGATCAACTTTGAGGGGAAACTGGTGTATGAACACCGGGATTGGGAGCTGGCAACCGCACTCGATCAGGCTCTCCAACGTCGTCCCGAATTGCTTCAGGCGGAGCGACAAATCAGGGTGGCCAAGGCCAATGTTCAGGTCGCCGCCTCCGGCTACAAACCCCAAGCATCCGTGTTCGGCAACTATGGGTGGCACGACTACACATTCACCAACCGGCTGGACGATACCCGCGAAGGCTGGACCTTGGGCGCCAACGTGAATTGGGCGCTGTTCGACGGCATGCTCACACGCGGAAAAGTCACCGAAGCCCGCGCCCAACTGCAGGAGGCCAACCTCGATTATGCCGACACGCGCCGCCAGGTGGAACTGGAAGTCCGCCAGGCCTACTCCGATTACCTTCAAACACTCGAATTGATCGAAGCCCAAAAGAAGACGGTCGAGGAAGCCGAGGAAAGTCTGCGGCTGGCCGTAGCGCGCTTCCGTGCCGGAACGGGCACGCAACTGGACGTTCTCAGCGCCCAGACAGCCCTCACCGAAGCCCGCTCCAATGAGATCCAGGCGCTCCACGACTACAACGTTGCCGTCGCCACGCTCGAACGCGTCACCGGAATGACCGTGCGTATGGCCGATTGAGCCATGCCGTTTGAAACCTTTGCACCGTTGAGCCGGATTCCCTTTGTCACCCACGCGTTCACCCTGCGCACCAGCGACGACACCAAGGCCGATGATTTTGAAGCCCGCACCCTGACGACGCTCGGTTTCGCGTCCAACCGATTCGCCTCGGCGGAACAGACTCACGGAAACGGCGTGGCCGCCGTCTTCGAGACCACCGGCAAGTGTGTGCCGATGGTCGACGCGCTGGTGACAACCGCAAAAGACCTCCCGCTGGTGATTCGCTGCGCCGATTGCGCCGCCGTGTTCATCGTGGATCGACACACCCCCGCCATTGGCCTGATCCACTCTGGAAAGAAGGGCACGCTGGCGAACATTGCGGGAAATACGCTGGCGATGATGACGCAGCGGTACGGCACGGATCCTCGTGATTGCCTGGTGATGATCGGCCCGTCCATCGGCCCGTGCCACTACGAAATGGACATCTGGAGCGGCATCGAAGGGCAACTTCGCGAGGCGGGCGTGCGCGAAATCCACAACCCGCGCATCTGCACCGCCTGCCATCTGGACCGCTACTTCTCCTACCGCGCGGAAAAAGGGCATACGGGACGGATGCTCGCCGTCTTGTCGCTGAGATCGCCATGAGCCTGTTCGTCCCTCCGCGCCGGTTCGATCCTCATGTCCCCGAAATCATGGACCGTCGCGGGAACGACGCGGCGCTGCTCCGCGCCGATCTCCACGTGCTGGAGAACATCAACCGCTTCCTGGGCGGCCATCGCATCGCGCTGGCTTACCTCGATGACCTTCTGGACGGCGTGCCGATGAACCCCGTCAGGATCCTGGACCTGGCTACGGGCGGCGCGGATCTCCCCCGCGCCATCGCCCAATGGGCACGCCAGCAATGTGTCGGTGTCGAAATCACGGCAGTGGACGGGAATCCCGAGATCGTAACGATTGCGCGCGAGCAGTGCGCCGCGTGGCCCGCGATTCGGATCGAGCAGCACGACCTGCTGGCATTGCCCTACGCGGCGGCCAGCTTCGACGTCGTTTTCTGTTCGCTGACGTTGCACCACTTCTCCGAGACCAATGTGGTTGCAATCCTCCGTCGCATCCATGATATTGCGCAAGTTGGCTACGTGATCAACGATCTGCGGAGGAATCGAATCGCGATCGGACTAGGCAAACTCATGGCGCGCACCATCATCCGCAATCCGATTGCGCGTTTCGACGCCCCGGCGTCCTGCGAGCGCGCCTTCAGCGTCACCGAACTGCGCGCAATGGCCGCGCGCGCGGGTCTGCGCAACTTTATCATCCGACGCCACCGGTTCTTCCGCATGGCCATTGCAGGTCTCAAATGAGCGTCCGCACCGAGAACTCCATCGTCATCAAGGCCCCGCCGGCCAGGGTTTTCCAGGACACGTCCAATTTGCTGCTCTGGCCAAAGGTGCTGCCGCACTATCGCTGGATTCGTGTCTTGAATGTCGGGGATGACGGCCTGATTGTGAGAGTGGCGGCGCGACGCGGCTGGCTGCCCATTCGGTGGACCTCTCGATTTAGGGTCGACCCGAACACCCCAGAATTGCACTTCGAGCATCTCAAGGCGTTCACGCGCGGGATGAAGGTCCGGTGGACGTACACACCCACGCCCGACGGCGTGTTGGTGAGCATTACTCATGAACTCGATCGACCTTCGGCATTTGGCCGCTGGTTCGCGCAACACGTGCTGAGTGACCTGTTCATCCGGCCCATCGCCGCACGCACGTTGTCTGGTTTCAAGACGTATCTGGAACAGAACGCGGGTTGAGCACTCCTAACGTATGGAAATCATGTTGCCACGCGTCGTCATCACGGGTATCGGGGCGATCACCGCCATCGGCAGCGGCAAGGACGGACTATGGCAGGGAATTGTGCGCGGCAAGTCCGGCGTTCGACGCATCACCCACTTCGATCCATCGCTGTTCGACTCCCAAATCGCCGGCGAAGTGACCGATTTCGACCCGTTGGCGCACTTCCCCGCGCGGCGCGTGAAACGGCTCGATCGATTCGCGCAGTTTGCGCTCGTGGCCGCGAAGATGGCCCTAGACGACTCGAATCGATCCGGCCGCCCTCTGTACTCGGAACCCCCTCCCCATCCGCAGATCGGCGTCTGCACCGGCACGGCGCTGGGTGGCGTCGCTCTGGCCGAGCACCAACATGAGTTGTTCATGCGTCAGGGTATCCGGGCGGTGAACCCAGCGCTGGCGTTTCTGGTGTTCGGCGGCTCCGGCGGTTCCCATGTCGCGATCGAATTTGGCTTTACCGGACCGGGTCACACGAATTCGAATAGCTGCGGTTCCGGTGCAATTGCGTTGGGAGAAGCGTTCCGGTTGATCCGGGGAGGTCAGGCACTGGCGATGGTAGCCGGTGCGGCCGAAGCACCGTTGGCGCCATTGACGTTCGGCGCGTTTGACGTGCTCCACGCCCTGAGCAAGAACAACGTCGATCCGTCCTGCGCCTGTCGGCCGTTCGATGCGATGCGCGACGGATTCGTCATGGGTGAAGGGGCCGCGATGTTCATTCTCGAAGAGCGTCGCCACGCGCTCCTGCGAGGTGCGCACATTTATGCCGAGATCCTTGGCTACGCCTCCAACAATGACGCCTATCACATGCTGGCGCCCCGCCCGGACGCCTCCTGCGCGGCACGGTGCATTCACAACGCGCTCGCCGATGCGCGTGTATCCGCGGCGCACATCGATTACATCAACGCCCACGCAACGGGCACACCGCTGGGGGATGCCGCCGAAACGCTGGCCATCAAACAGGTTTTCGTCGAGCGCGCCCATCGGATCCCCATCAGCTCCACCAAGCCGTTTCACGCCCACGCACTGGGCGCGTCCGGTGCGATTGAGATGGCCCTATGTGCTCTGGCACTGGAACATGACTACCTGCCGCCGACCCTGAATCTACGGCAGCCCGATCCCAAGTGTGACCTGGATTACATTCCCGAGCGGGGCCGGTCGGCTCGGGTAAACCGGATTCTGTCGAACAGCTTTGGCTTTGGTGGCATCAACGCGAGCCTTGTTGTTGCCCGCCATGAATGAGTTCGATGTGATGGTGGTCGGCGGCGGGCCGGCTGGCGCGACCGCCGCCACGGCCTGTGCGCAACGGGGGTTGCAGGTCGCGCTGTTCGAGCACGCGCGGTTCCCACGCCACAAGGTCTGCGGCGATGTCATCAACCCGAACTGCTGGCCGGTCTTTGAACGACTTGGCGTGGCTCGGAAGATACAGGGGTTGCCACAACAGACAATTGAAGCCGCCTGCTTCACCACAATGGGTCGTCACACTCTCACCGTCCCTCTGCCGTGCCCGACGGTGGCCATCCGCCGGAGCCTGCTGGATGCGGCGTTGCTCGATCACGCGCGGTCGTGCGGTGTGCATGTCATCGAAGGCGAAACCGTCCATGATGTTTGGGCCGACCGACGCTTGGTGACCAGACACGGAGAGTACGGTGCCCGAAAGGCCATTATCGGCGCTGATGGACGGCATTCGGTGGTCGCGCGCAAGGCCGGCCTCGCCTGTCTTCGGCCCGGAAGGCATCAACACATTGCGTTCCAATCCCATTTCCGTGCACCCGCAACATTGAACCACCAGGTGCAGTTGCATCTGTTTCGGGGCGGCTACTGTGGTCTGGTGCGCGTGGACACGGAGCGCGCCAATCTCTGCATCGTGACCGGCCCTTGGGCGGCGCGATTTCACCGTGACTGCGAAGCACTCTTCGCGCACACCGTCTGGCAGAATCCCCATTTTTGTGAGTGGGGAGTGCCGCCCGAACCGCTCGAACCCTTGCAGAGCGCGCACCCACTCCAGTCACCAGCAAACCGTGCAGCTGAACATGGCGTCTTCCTCGCCGGCGACGCGTTGCGGGTGATGGAACCGTTCACGGGTCAGGGAATCTTTTTTGCGTTGCGGACGGGAGAGATGGCCGCGGAAGCCATCGACCATCCAGCGCGCCGCGAGGAACGGTACGCGGCCGCGGTAGCGAAATTGTACCGGCAACGCGGCCGCACCAACGATTGCCTCCGTCACGCGATGTACCGTGAGCGGGCGGCGCGCGTCATCATACCGCTCGTGCGCCACGCACCCCGACTGGCACACTGGCTGGCTGACAGCGTTCTTGGCGGCGAGCGCTGATTTCGGCAGGCTGCGTCCTCAATGAACCGCTTGATTTTGGGCTTTTTTTCATGAGGTGTTACCGTTCTTCTTCGTGATGCGGTTTCGGCTTCGTCGTGTCGTCAGCAAACCGTCCGTTCAAGCCACCGCCCCACACGTGTTCACGGACGAGAGTGTGCTTTGAGCGACGGGCTTCTGGCACTGGGGGCGCTCCTCATAAATGCCCTCGGACTAATACAGCACTGGCTCGAAAAAGCGCGCTGGTCAGTTTCTTACAGAGGCTTATTTCCAGATCCTATGGAGTCCGGGCCCCGCAATTACGGCATCCGGGATTCTCAATCTCTAATCTCGAATCGAATCTCGAATTAAGATCGGCAGACGCAATAATTCGGCGATGTTCTGCAAAACGTGGTCGGCAGACGTGAGGTACTCTTTTCCCAAGGTGGTCTCGACGGCCACGCAGCGCATCCCCGCATTGCGTGCCGCCTCAATGCCGAGCGGCGCATTTTCCACGACGACGCATTCTTCAGGGCGCAATCCGAGCTGGCGGGCCGCCGTCAGATAGGGATCAGGAAACGGCTTGGCTCGCGGAACCTCGTCGCCTGTGATGATGAAATCGAAGTGGGCCTGCTGCTCGCTATTGAGGCAATGCCGCATGTTGTTCAGGGCGCACGCCGTGACGAGCGCGACCTTGAATCCGCGCCGGCGCAGTTCGTCGATTGCCTCAAATGCTCCGGGATATTGGGTGACCTGCACGATGCTCCGATAATAGGCGCGCTTCTCCTCGATAAACGCAGCCTGCCGGGCTTCGGGAATCGTGACCCCGGTTTCCTTCATGAGAATCGGCAGAATCTCCCGCGAGTTCCTCCCTTCGTGCAGAAGCACCGTCAGCTCGCCGACAGGCGAGCCACCGTGTTGTTCGAACATGTGCTTCCAGGCCAGATAGTGGTAGTGCAGGGTATCGACGATCACCCCGTCAAGGTCGAATAACACGCCGCGGATCATATGGTCTCCTATTATCTTATTCATTTCCGTGCTTCTCTGAACCTGTCGCCCATTCCTCGCCGGGCACCGGCACGCCAAAACGGTCAGCGATTCCTCCCAACTCTGTCAAAAGGGTGTAGCGCCCACACATGGCCGAATCTTCGCGCATCATCCGTCGCCTCGCAACATTGAAACGATGATACACTCCTGAAGCCGTTGCCACCCGCCGCGATCCCACTGCCACGCCGGACGGTGGCCATCCGCCGCGGCTACTGCGGTCTGGTGCGAGCAGACACGGAGCGCGCCAATCTCTGTATCGTGACCGGGCCGTGGGCAGCGCGATTTTATCGTGACTGCGAAGCACTCTTTGCCAACACCGTCTGGCAGAACCCCCATTTCCGCGAGTCGGGAGTGCCGCCCGAACCGCTCGAACCCTTGCAGAGCGCGCACCCGCTTCAGTCACCAGCAAACCGTGCAGTTGAACATGGCGTCTTCCTCACCGGCGACACGTTGCGGGTGATGGAGCCGTTCACGGGTCAGGGAATCGTTTTTGCGGTGCGGACGGGAAAGATGGCTGCGGAAGCCATTGGATATCCATCGCGCTCCGAAGAACGGTACGCGGCGGCGGTGGCCACATTGTGCCGGCGACGCGCGCGCACCAACGAATCACTCCGTCACGCCATGTACCACGAACGGGCAGCACACGTCATCATACCGCTCGTGCGCCACGCATCCCGGCTGGCACGCTGGCTGGCTGACAACGTTCTTGGCGGCGAGCGCTGATTTCGGTAGGCTGCGCCCTCAATGAACCGCACCGCCAGCCACCGCGCCGTCTTCCTCGACCGGGACGGTACGATCATGGAGGACTCCAGTTATTTTGGCGACCTCGATCGCGTCGTGCTGATCCCGGGCGCCGCGGCGGCTCTCAAGACCTTGCAGGACGCAGGCTACAGATTGTTTGTGATCACGAATCAGTCCGGCGTCGGGCGCGGCTATTTCTCCCGGGAAGCCGTGGAGGCCATTCACGCGCATCTCGACGAGTATTTCGCCAAAGCCGGCGTGCGCTTCGATCGCTACTACGTCTGCCCGCATCATCCGGAAGACAACTGCGAGTGCCGCAAACCGAAACCGAAGTTCCTGCTGGATGCGGCCCGCGAATACGGCCTCGACCTGTCGCGCTGCTTCATGGTTGGCGATCGCGAGAGCGATATCCAGGCGGGGATCAACGCGGGGACCAGGACAATCCTCGTCTTGACGGGCGCAGGCCGTGACACACTCGCCAAGCAGGCGGTCAAACCGGATGTTGCGGCCGAGGACATCCATGCCGCCGCAACGTGGATTCTCACACACGCGTCATAACCGCTGTTTTCCTGAGTTGCAGTCTGAGGCCTTTTGAGAGATGGTAGAACCAGATAGTTTGAACCATGAAGACCCTCCGAGATCCCGACCGAAAAGCGCTCGCCAAATTGCTGGGGGACGAGGATCCGCGCACCATCCAGTTGCTGCAGGAATCGCTGGCGGGACGCGGCGAAGAAGGCATTCGGTTGCTGGAATCCGTCGCGCGCGATGGAGACCCCACGGCGCAACGCAACGCAACGCAAATTCTGCGCGTCCTGCGCGAGGCCGCGGCATGGGAGGCTCTGGCACGGTTTTGCGCGACGTGCGGGAGTCACTTCGACATCGAGGCCGCCACCTGGCTGGTGGCGAAGACGCGCTACCCGGAGTTCGACGAGGCCGCGTATCGCACGCGGATCGATCAGATGGCTCAGGAGTTGCGCGAACGATTGACGGGGCGCGAGACACCGCGAGCCACTGTCGAAGTCTGCAATCACTATCTTTTTCGCACGCTTGGCTTCCAGGGCAATCGCCAGGATTACTACGACCCGGACAACTCCTATCTCAACCGCGTACTGGATCGTCGGTTGGGCATTCCGATCAGTTTGTCGGTGTTGTATCTGTTGCTGGCGCGGCGGTTGCACCTGCCGTTGATTGGCATCAACATGCCCGCGCACTTTCTTCTCAAATGGCATTCCACCAGCGCGAGTTTTTACTTCGATCCGTTTCATCAGGGGGAGTTGCTGGATGAGGCGGATTGCCGTGAGTTATGCAAGCGGTTGGGCGTCGTATTCAATCCCGCGTTCCTGACTCCCACCACTCCGCAGATCATCCTGCTGCGAATGTGCAACAATCTTCAGGCGATCTACGCGGACCGTGAACCGGCTCGGGCGGAGCATTTCGGCCGGTTTGCCGCGGTCCTGTCGCGGGTGTAGGACGGGTCACTTCCTGCAGCGGGTGGGTCTTGTCACTCGCCGGTCTGCCACCGGAACGAACCGTCACCACACCGCCTGTTACGGGCTGGTTATCCTGAGCTTGAGCTTGCCGTACTGGCCCGCCGCGCCTTCTCCGACAATGAAGAATGTGTTGGTCCCGTCGGTCTTGAAGCTGAGTTGCACTCCCTCAAGGCCAATGTTGTTAGCCGCGCAACTTACCGCAACCAGATTGCTGCAATCACCCGACCACACCGCCAGCATCGTCTGAAAGTTGCTGCCTGCAGTGGACACCGTAAACTGCCTTCCGTTGATACCAATGGTTGGGGTGATTTGCCACACGGCGTCTCGCCCGCCGGTGCTGCACGTTGGAGCTGGCATATTGTTCGTGTATGAACCGAGGCTGACACTTGTCGTGAACACGGCCTTGGCAAACGGGTCGGAACTGTTCGGGAACACAACGACCTGAGCCGCACCGCAGGAGTTGTTAACGCCGGGGCATGTGTCCCGCAACATCGGGTCCTGGGAGATTTGCTTCAATGTGGTCTTGATGCCAGATGGCGTCGTAAACTTGCCGGTCTGCGACGAACATTCCACCAGCCCGTTTGGCAGATTGTTGGTAACGCCGCTACTGTTGAATTTTTTGAGAAGCGCGGTCATGGTATTAATGGCCACGACATCGTAGCCGGCGCCAACCGCTTGAGCTTGTGAAATCAAGTCCCCCGGAAAGTTGGTCTTGACCGTGCCGTTGAGGTACGTGGCGTTGGCGGGGAAGGTGCCCAGCAACGAGGCGTTGGCCGTGGCCGCGATCAACTCCACCGCCAATTTTTTGCGCGCGGTGCACAATGTGGAAGCTTTGAGCTTGGCACTCTGCAAGCCTCCAGGCTCACCCGTCACGCCAGTCGATCGCCAGTAAAAGCTGAGCGCCTCGATAAAGGTGTCGTAGGCGTCGATCACATTGTCCGCGTTGCGATCAGCCGTGGGCAACGTGACAAATCCGAGGTTCATCACGCTGCCATTCGCCTGGATGGCGCTCAACAGCGTGGCGCAATTCGTGTCCGTAAGAGAGTACCCATGGGTGAACCAAAAACGCGAGTTTCGCGTAACCACCTGGGTACTGGCCGTGCTAGTCAGGCTGACATCCAGAGCGGACAGCACAGCCCCGATGGGATTGGCCATGACGCTCTCACCGATTGAGTCTGCGGCAAACACCAAGCCCACGGCATTGTTGTCGGCGTCGACAACCGGCGACCCGGAGTCCCCCGACAAAACAAACGCATTTGTCCCGATGATCGGTTGAATCAGGATCTGATTGGTGAAGATCGCCGTCCCGCAGGTGGTGGCGCAGGGGGACGATTCCGAGTAGTCAACGGCGACTGTCATATTGAGACCGGCCACGATCCCTTCAGTACAATCCGTGGTTCGCCCGTTCTTTCTGACGAACTGCCCGATGAACGCGGGGACGATATTGTTCACCTGCGCGCCGAGATTCAGAATGTTAGCCGATATGGCCGCATCGGAACTTAACACAAAACCGCAGTCAACCAGATTATCTCCGCCAGAGAAATCAATCGGGATGGTTCGGGTCAAGGTGCCGATGTTCTGGCCCGGGTTGCAATTGACATCTATCGAACCGGGTTGATACTCCGGCGTGCCAAAGGGCGCCGTGCTCGGGCATCCATCGACGCCATGACCAACGACGTGGTTGTTGCTAATCCAACCGATCTCGCCGGTGTTATTATCACGGACTTTGAACCCGATGGTGCCGCTGGCGCAACACCCGACAAACAGAAGCGCATTCCCTCCCGAAACCCCCAGTGGCACGGGGAGAGGGTACGCAATCTGAGGGTTGTTTGCCCCGCATTGCTCGGCGTGGATCGTTCCCACCGTTAACACGCGCACCGGGAAACCGTCCAAGCTGCTCGGTAGTATGGCCGCAGTATTCGTATTATCGACGAGGACCAGCAGCGACAAGCTTTCGCCTGACCCGCCGATGCCGACCCCCTTCACGCCTTCGGTCGCGAGAAGCGCCGGTTGGTTTGCCGCTTGCGCTGCCATCGCCCTACCCAGGTCAGGATTGTACGGAAACACCTGGAGAGATTGTGCGTACAAGTTGATCCCACAGACCCCCAGGACCGCGGTGAGCGCCCAGAGTGTAGAAATACACAGCCGAACGCCTTTGCGTACCCGACGGCGCTCGCTGAGAACATTGAGTTGGCGGATGGTCACGTTCTTTTCTTTGTCGCTATACGCGCGCATTCGATTCATAAAAGCCTCCACAGATCCATGCACCCGGGCCCACCGAGGGCCTCGACCGCTACGCGGCGCATGGCTCCACCTGCGAGTCCGCAACGACCAGTGTTTCCACGCCGTCGGTCATGATTATCGCAATCTATTTTCACCCAGCTCCAACTGCTTTCATAACAAACATGGTGCAAATTGTTCGTCCGCCTCGTCTGTCATCCCGGCCATCCACGACATCCGACACCAGCCGCTGGACCACTCCATGCACCGACGCCTACCCCTTCACTGATCCAGTGGCCTATTTCGCCACGACCGCTGCACTAACGGTATCTTGCTTGGTCGGGTCGCTGGCCGATGTAAATGTCAGCGTGAAAGTCTGTGTCGTGTTCTTCAGCACGAGGGTCTTATCCGGTACGGTAACCACAACCCGGATCATGGTTGCATCCCCCGTCACCGCCCCCGCTGCCATCGTGTCGGTCATAAAGGTACCTGCTTCGACGGCGGCGGTCACATCGACGCTTTCGGACGGCTTGGCGCCGAGGAAATAACTGACCGTAAAACCCCCACCGCTTCCGTCGCCTTGAACAATGAACTGATCGCTCCCCGTCCCCTTGTTCTTCACAGCCACGTAAAACGACACGCCCTTCTTCGCTCCTCGGTGGACGTTTTGGATGATTCCCTCTGCGGCACTGGCCACGTTTGTGATGACGTTGAAACCCACCATCTTTTTCAATTTGGTGGTTTTGCCAATCGCGGCGTCCGGCTGACTGAGGGCGCCCGTGCCGCTCAGGGTCACCAATTGCGGCGTCGGAACATTGTTGCTGCTGGTAATGGACAAAGTGGCCGACCGCGCCCCGCCGTCGCTGGGAGCAAACTCCAGACCAACCACACACGCGCTGCCAGTTGATATTGACCCTCTGGTGCACGGGTCGGAGACGATGATAAAATCACCCGTATTTCCCGCAGTGAGGGTGATGTTGCTGATCGCCAGCGGAGCCGTTCCGCAATTTGTGATCGTGAGGCTCTGCACCGTGCTGGTGGAGGTCACCACGAGACTCCCGAAGTCTATCGAACTGCTGCTCAAACATATCGATGGCGCTGCTGCGACGCCAACACCATGGACGCTCACGGTGGCAGGGCTGCCCGCGGCGCTATGGGAGATAACAAGGGTTGCCTGACGGGTTCCACTCCTCGATGGGGTAAAGGTCACCTGTAGCGTGCACGTATCACCCGCCGCTATGGGGGCGTTGGTGCAGGTCTGGCTCACCGAGAAGTCATTCGAGGCCGTCCCGCTGAATGTGACATTGGACACAGTCAGAGGTATGGAACCGCAATTCGTGATGGTCACGCTTTGCGCCGTGCTGGTTGTGCCAATCAATTGGTTGGAAAAGTTAATCGACGTGCCGGTACTCAGGCACACCAGCGGAGCCGGTGCGGTCGCAGTCCCAGTCATGGGAATGCTGCGTGGACTGGCGGTCTGGTCGTCCGTGAACACCAAATTCGCCTGTAGCAGGCCAATGTCAGTGATCGCGGGCGCAAACGCCACGCTGACAACGCAATTGCCGCCCGGGTTGAGAAGCGAGCCCGGGCAACCATCCGAGACAATCGTAAAGTCCGCCGCGTTTGATCCGGTAATCGAGACGCCTTGCACGTTTACAGACACAGGCGTTCCATTCAAGTAGGTTGCGGTCTGCGGCGCGCTGATCGTCCCGGCAACCTGATTGCCAAACGACAGGCTGGACGGCGTAATCGTAATCGGCACCCCGCTCGCGCCCACGTTGAGCACCATGGTGCCGCCGGAACCGCCACCGGCCGGCTCGACGACGATGAAATAGTCGTTCGTCCCGTCTGCCGTAAACGAGACCTGCGATAGATTCGTCGACACGAGTTCCGTCAGCGCCCCGCATTCGCCACGCACGTAGACCGTCTGGGGAACCACCTGCACCTCCCAAACTGACAAGATGTTCGCGAAAGAGCTGCCAACTGTGCTGACAGTGAACGTGGCCCCCGGCGTCGGCAGTGGAATCCGGAAGAATTCCTCGGAACCGCCAGTCCCCGCGCTGGGACTGGGAAACACTTTGCTGTACACGCTCGCACTGAGTGTATTCGTGAACGAGTACGGGAACTGCGAGATATTGATCGCCGTTTGGCAGGCGTTGTTCGTTGCCAGATTCGGAATGTCGGACAAGGTGTTCGTTGCCGCGTTGTAAACGACCAAGGCGAAGTCCTGATTCAAGGTGTTGGAGCCGCCGCCCGGCGTCGGTTCGCCCACATTGGGCACGCCGTTGCCCGCGATATTGCTGGCGCGCACAATGACTTTCCACGGGGCGCCCTTCGTCACCGCCGGAATACCGTTGGGCCAACTGGTCGGGTTCAGGAATACGCTCTGCATGTTGTTAATTGTATCAAACGTGCCGCCGGGCACCGACACGTTCTGGGCAAACACGTTTCCGTAATATGTGACTCCGCCAAGAATCACCTCGAGACCCAGGTTGTTAACGAGTTCCTGCGCGGCCAGCACAGCCCCCGGCGCATCGGTCCATGCCAGGGTCACGCGGAACGGCAACCCGTTGCTGGCAATCTGACCTGACAACTCGTAGGTCTGGCCCGATTGCGAGAAATACGTTTGCTGCGGCGCGGGATTGGTCGTGATCAACGCCACATCGATCGCCCGCGGAGAGCTTTCGTCCCGAATCGCGCGCGGCACGCCGTCGAACATCCGCAACAGGTCCAATTCACCCATACCCTGGGCATCGGACGGCAGCGTGTCCATCGCTCCGCTCGACGGGTCGGTGATCGGCAGATAACGCGCCGAGTTGCAGAGGTAGGCCTTGGCCATCGCCGGGCTGGGTTGGTAGAGCGCCTGCCCGAGTTCATTGGTCAGGCGATTCTGGAAATACCACCACAGAAGCTGAATGCTTCCCGAAACGACCGGTGGCGCGTAGCTGGGAGCCGAGTCACAGTAAAACTGGGGATTCACGTAATAGTTGGTAATTCCAGTAGCCGGCGAGATGCAGATATCAAGCGCCAGACCGGGAACGACGTCCGAGCTGGAATTGGTCGTCAGCATCCACGACTTGATCGCACCGTAGACCGAGCCACCCGGCGCCACGATCTCAGGCTTGAATCGGTGGTCAAGGGTCGGACCAAAGGCGGAGAAGCTAAACATGGCGAAGGAGTCGTTCTGGTCGTATTGCGAGACGGCGCACCCGCTGCCGTCGTATCGCGCGTTTTCCGATGCCCCCACCGTGATGACGTTCTTCGCTGTCGCTGGCGGGGTTGTCCGAATATCGCCAAACCCGCCGGCTGTCCCGTTGGCGCCCGAGCCGCCACTGGAGAAGACCGTAATCAACTCTTGATTCAGAGGAAACGTAACGGCAACGTTGTTCGTCGTCCCCTGCGGCAACGCATCCCGAACGCCGAAGTCATAAGCTTCTGATTCAACGCTGTAGACGCCTCCGTTGTCTCCCAAAACATCCAACAAATCGCTCCAACTGCAGTTTTCGATGCGCCCGCCCCATCCGTACACACTCGCCAGCACGTCGCTAATTGCTGAGGGTAACGGACTAAGAGGAGTCAGGCAGAAATCAGAGGGCCCATACATAAACCCGGCGGTGCTGTCGAAGGTCGCCGCCTGCGCAAAGACGCGCGTGCTGCCAATCCGTCCAAACGGCGAGACTCCCAAACCAAGCTGAAACGTGCCATCTGCGGTGCAATCCGCCGGCTGATCGCGATGAACCTGGCAAACGCGTGAGGGGATAAGAACCGGGGTCGGATAATAGTTAGTGACGAGGACCCGGCTTTGCCCTTCGTAAGTGACGGTCACATTGGTGCATGTATTCGGCTTGGGCAAGACCGGCGATTCGGTCGGCGTCCCGATGTACGTGAAATTGCAAACGTTGTTCGAGGTTACCAAGGTGTTCACGTCCGGGGGGGGGTTCGGCATTTGAAAGGTCCACACCCACGGTTCGGATAGTACTTCGACGCACCCGTTCGAGGACGGCAGATAGTACGAGTTGGGGCTGGTGTCGTAGCCGATTACCATCGAGGCGACAAGTGTGCCATGCCCGATGCTCCTGTTTGCGAAGTCCTCCGCTCCGTTCCAATACTTGTTTAACTTGCCGCATCCAAGTTCCCCGCTGTTATTTATCAGGAACTCGGAGCTTACGGAATAGGTGACCGGGTTTTCGTAGTCGCCCGACGGTATCGTATATGCCACCCGAATTGGAGCCGGCTCGTCAACTCCAAGCGAGACGACCACCGGAGCCAGCGCGTTCCCGTTCTCGACAACGATAGTGCCCGTCCCACTACTGGCACCGGAAACACCGTAAACAACCGGCCCCCGCCCGAACTCGTAAAAGACTGAATCCAGCGAGAAGATGTCGATGTTGCCATACCCTCCTTGGTCAAACCCCGTGTCGCAGACGTCCACGATCGGATAGGCGTACTGGTTCGTGATCGATGCGAGCCCGCCGCCAATGGTGTTGGTCACGAAGTCCAGATAGTCCGGAATGGTCGACGTCAGTGTCGGCACATGTTCCGGAAGACCATTCGTCTGGCTGGCAGCTATGAGGACCTGGTTTTCATCGTGCACGTGCTTCGGCCTGATTTTTTCGATCCAGACCACATCCGTCAGTTTCGCGATTTGGGAAACGGCGGAGAGAGGTATTGTCATTTCATGGATCTTCTCATGGGAAAGGCCGTACAATTGTTGGATCAACCCGAATTCCTGCAGTTGGCGCTCCACTTCCGAACTTCCGACCGTCATAATTCGCACGTCCACCAGGGTCTTTTCGTTCCCGGCATCACGATTCAAAAGGTCTCTCTCAATCTTGTAGTACGGGTGGTATGGCCCGACCCATTGAATGGGGCTGCCGGGCCCTTCCATGGCGCGAAGCTTGTCCTCCGCCGGCTGGTCGAGACGAATCAAATAGGCGTTATTCGGCACGTAGGCCACCACGTCCACGTTGCCGGCCGACTGAACCTGCCGCAACCACTGCGGTCTGACAGGCCCGCAAAACTGGATCAGCCGCAGGCGTTGGCCAGTCGGTTCTTCTTGACGAAGTTTGGCCGGAACGACCGGGTCGCCCTCGGTCGTATCAAACGACAAGCTCTTCAGCCGGATACGATTGAGGTCGTTCGCCTTGACCGCGCGCGCTCCGTACAGGCGCGTAAGCTCGGCGGTTTGCGCGTCGGTGGCTTGCACCAACCAGTAGGAACCGTAATCTCGGACCCTGGTGATGCCCTGTTGCGTGAGTTGGTCAATCGTTTCGGTCGCGACGGGGTAAATGATCACCTTGTTATCGCTGGGCGGCGATGCGGGTGTAGCGCGACCATGCACCCCAAACAGAATAAGGCCCATTAGAACAACCAGTACGCACCGCTTGCTTTCGGAGAATTTCATTCCTCGCTGTCCTCCAACCGACATGTCATTCGGAAAGATTTGCTGGTATCGACAAAGCTATCAAAAGGGGTTTTGCGATTGCAACCAGAATGTTCATCAAAATTCTTGGCGACGGAGTTCCCCCATGCAGCATCAAGCCGCGATGCGAGAACCTCATGCCTTTGTTATTCAACACCGGATGGCACGGCAGGGTTTCGAGATGAGGAAAAAATGCCGGTATCGCACACCTGACCACGCCGACGGTCGTGTCGCAGAAGGAATTCATGATGCCATTCGGTTTGATTTGGTTTGATTGGGTCGGATTTGGTCGGATCGAGTCTGCGTGGGGGGCCGGGGGTCATTGGGGCGGTTTGCCGATCCCGCGGGCTTCCGGTGTGGCCGCGTCCTCCGGGAGCGCGCCAAACACTCTCCTCCGCACCCGGTTTATCCTTTCGTTCCTTTCCTCGGGTGTGATGTAGCCTTGGCAGACTTCATCGCGGTGTTCCTGCGCCCATTCCCGAAACTCCTCCTCGCGCAGTTCACGAAGTTGGTCCCGCTCGAATTCCAGCCGTTCCCGTTCGAGCTTCAGTCGCTCGGCGCTGTGATCCCCCTTGCGCAGCGCGACGATGTCCCCGCACAACTCGCGGAGGAGTTTCAAATCGATTTCGCCCTCCTCATTCGACCGACCAAGCGCTTTGGCCGCGATCACGTATCCTGCCGCCAACCGTTGCGTCAGGAGATCCGTCAGCCGTACTTTGCTGGCCTGATTCAGCTCGTCAGCATCAGCGTCCATGTGTCGGACAAGGTCGAGAGCCTCCTGCTGGAGGACCCAGTCGCGGTAGCCGCCCTGTTTCCATTCGGACAGGTTCTGCTCGCTGACGGGGCGTTCGTCGAAGTCGGTTTTCAAAACAGCCTGCACTTCCGGCTGGGCATTCAGCCAGTCCACCAAACGCGACTGCTGCTCCCCGTCGCTGAGGCGGCGGTTGAGTTGGTCGCGGACTTCGCGGGGGAGACGGGCGATTTTGCCGGTTCTTGTCATGGTATAAGCCTCCGATTTTTGACCACGGACGTTTTACCGGTATCTTCCCCGGATGTGATTCGAGTAGTACCGACCCTTCGAGGTTGCCTCCATCAGGCCGGCGTAGACCGAGTACGGCACGTTCGGATGGTCGTATGTTTTTCCGTTTCGGAACTCAACGGTCAGCGTGCTGCCGTCGTAGCCCACGGCACGGATGCAGGACGAACTGACCGGTATCATTGTGGCGTACATAGTGTTGGCTCCCTTCTGATTGTTGACGGGGTCAGCGGTGTGACGGTTTGAGAGTCGCCCGCGTCACGTCGGGCTTTCGTTGTGTTTGACATGCGCCCACACTATTGGGGGCGTGTGAGACTCAGAAACGGCGGCGTGTTTCGCGGCTAGGATGCGCGGCAACGAGAGGCGTCGGCATGGACATCACATTTGACTGTAATAAATGCGGACAACATATCGCAATTGACGAAGCTGGGGCGGGAATGGTCGTGAACTGTCCAAGCTGTGAAGCGTCTTTGAAAGTGCCAAACCAATCCTCTTCGCTGGTAGTGGCCACACCAGTTCTCTCGGTCGCGACTTCGCCGCCCTCTATTGCCAATAGCAACACCGACGCCGCCAGTCCTACGTCTCTGGTCAATTGCAGTGCGTGTGGTAAACAAATATCTATTGAGGCAAATTCTTGTCCAAGTTGCGGACAGCCAAACAAGAGCAAGAAGATCACTTGTCCGAATTGTAAATCAGCAAATGTACAAAAAATCCAAATGGGTAGTAAACTTGGTGCTGCTGTGTTGTTTGGCGTATTTGCTATGAGCAGACTGACCAAGACTTGGGAGTGCAGTAATTGCAAGTACAAGTGGTGAATGTGATAACGTGAGCATCGCTTTCACTGGGCTGATTTGCTGACAAAGTAAGCGTGAGCAGCCGTGGCGTGTGGGCGGTTCTACGTCATTGCCACCGCATCCCGCGCGGCGGTAGGATGCGCGGCAACGAAAGGCGTCAGCATGGACATCAGCTTTGCGTGTGGATCGTGCGGTCAAAGCATCGCGATCGACGAGGCCGGGGCCGGACAGTTCGTTGATTGCCCGACATGCGGGAAAGCACTTGAGGTGCCTTACAAGTCCAAACCTTTGAAGGAGGCTCCTACGCCTCCGTCTGCGCCACTCCCGTCTCCTGCACCGGCCGGCGCAAAAAGGAAAGGGCAAGACATGAAGACCTGTCCGAAATGCGGGATGGCCCTGTATGGCGGGGAGACCTGCCATTGTGAGCAGGTGGCGACGGCGGAGACGGGGACGTACAAGGACTTATCGGCGCGGGCGGTGGCGACGTTTGTGGGATGTCTGCTGATCGCGGCAGGGATCATCATGACGATCTATTTTGTCGCCGGGTACGATACGGCTGTGGAGACGACCATCCCGGGGGAATACAATTCTCTCTTCCATCACTACGATTCAGACCGGCACGAGCGCGTCAACAATATCGGGCTGGAAGCTAACCGGCTTGTCGGGGTGATGTGCGGACTCGGGCTGACATTTCTTGGCGGCGGGTTGCTAATCATTGGCCGCCTCATCGCCCTCGGCGAAGACACGCGGCGCGCGGCGGACGCGCTGGAGGCCACCGGCAAGATCGTGGCCGAGCAGGATGCCGAGTGGCGGAAGAAATCGGAGACGGCGTAGGCCGCTCACCCTGGATCCCACCCTCACCCGAACCCTCTCCCCTGAAGGGAGAGGGGCCGCAGCGGGAGAGGACGGGCTGTGTCAAGCATCTGACGGGATTCCCTTGATTCTCAAAATCACCACAGATTATAGGTTTACAGGAGCACTTCCAAGCCGTTGTTGTCACTTCCCCGCGGGCTGGTCCTATTTGCTGCGGGCGGCGCGGTGTCGGGTGCCGGGCCTCTTGAATGGCTTTCTTCAGAACTGACTCCGCGCCCTCGTCGTATTCACCGCGCGCCTTCCAAACCCGATTTGATGACGCGCGCCGTCGCGTCCCAACTGAACTTTGCGGCGTGACGGCGCCCGCCCTCACCCAATCGCTGCCGCAACGCGGAATCGGCCAGCAATCGCCGAAACGCGTCGGCCAACGCGCTGATGTCGCCTTCGTTGACAAGCAACCCCGTTTCGCCGTCCACCACCGCCTCGACTGCGCCGCCACTGCGATAACCGACAACCGGCTTTCCATGATAGCCGGCTTCGAGGTAACTGATCCCAAACCCCTCGACGCTCTTCGGCAACGAACGGCTCGTCATGGCGCAAATGTCACACTGGTGATAGGTGCTGGCGAGCGTGTCCGGATTGATCTGGCCCAGATGTTCGAAAGCGACGCCCGCCTCGCGACACACCGCCGCGACCTGGCGCAAATACGACGTGTCGCCGATGCCTCCAATCTGGTAGACGATCCGCGATCGGGACTCGGCCGGCAACCGCGCCAGCGCCCGCGCGGTGTCCAGTTGCCCCTTGCGCGGATGGACGCGGGCCAGTGTCAGGACGCGGATCTTGTCATCGTTGCGCGCCGCCGCGCCGCACGGTCGCATCGCCGCCGTACTGCACGCGCAGGGAGCGATGACAATCCGTCGCGCCAACGGGGAAAGGAAGCTTCGTTCAATGAGTGAGTGCGAGTATTTCGACACCGTCAGCACGCATTCGACTCGCGGGAAGAAGCGTCGCGCCCAAAACTTCCAGAATCCATTCTTCTGGAATCGCAGAATCTCCGAGCCATGAAGCACCGAGAGCACCCGCCGGCATTTCACCCGGCCCAGCGGCACGAGAACCATAAACACCATGTGTGCGCCGACGCTCGTCAGCACCACCGTCGCCTCCTCCAACTGCTTTCGCCGGGCCGCTATCTGGACCGCGAACCGGATCATGTCCCCAAACCGCAAACTACCGCCCGCGGGCAGCCGCACAACGGGAAACTCAAACCCATCGACCGCCCCAAGCCCTCCGCAATCCGGCGCCCATACCTCGACATCCTCCCCGGCCCGGTGCAGGGCAGCCGCCAGTTCTTCACTGTACGTGGCCGCACCGCCACGGAACGGGAAGAATTCGTGCGTGCAGATCACCATCTTCGACTTGGGCTGTGGCGCGGCTGTCATGGATGGACAATGGTAATCTCAACAAACCCGTGCCGCGATGCCAAATGAAAAAATCACTTTCCCTTTGGCGCGGGGTTTGGTATCAGTCCCCCGCGACGAAGGACCAGCGCACAGGCGCAGTTTCACAATGAATGTAACTTTGACCGACAAAGAAATGGCCGACCTGAAGGATGGATTGCGCCGGTGCAGTCCCGAAACAATCGATGCGGCGGTTCGGTACCGCGAAACGGGCGATCTCGACACGATCCCGACCATCGTGTTCGGGATTCTTGAACGCTACCAACCCTCTACCGCGCCCGTGAAACTTTCCCAAGCGGATGAAGACGCGCGGCTCATCGAGGACCTCGGGCTGGACTCGCTGACGTTGCTGGAAATCGTGCTGACGATTGAGGAAGTCCTCAAGCTGCACATTGAAAATGAGGAGCTTCGCGAAATCCGCACGATGGGGAGCCTGAACAAGTTTCTCCATGGCAAGATCACGGGGGCCGACACCGGGGCGCCCTCAAAGGTCTATTCGCGCGAGGAGATCGTTCTCGTGCTCCCGCAACAGCCGCCGTTCCTGTTCCTCGATGAAGCGTCGCTCAACGCCGAGACCCTCAAGGCCAGTTACACCGTCAAGGGCAACGAATTTTTCCTCGAAGGCCATTTCAAGGACGAGCCGATCTTTCCTGCCTCGATCGTGTTTGAGGCCACGGGCCAGGCCGCGTGCCTGTGGGTGTTGGAAAAGGCACCGGCCCAAATCGGCAAGGAGATCAAATCCAACCACGTCTTTTTCGCGTCGCTCGACGGCGCGCACTTCTACCAAAAGACGAAGCCGGGTGACAAACTCGAGTTCGAGTTGAAACTTACCCGTCTTCGCGAGCCACTGGCAATCTTTGAGGGCACGGTGACGTCCCGAGGGCAGCGCGTGGCCAAGATCGAACGCCTCGTGCTCGCGTTTGGCGAACAACTTCTCCCCGGAAATATACCATCGTCGGAATCGTCCGCTTCGGATGCCGTAGCGGCGCCTGCCCTCGCCGTGGCGCCCAACGGCTCGGATAGCGTCCGTTCCTGAGTTCGTATCGACCTAACTTGTCAATGAAGCGCGTCGCCGTCACGGGCTTGGGGTTCATCACCAGCATTGGCAACAGCCGTCGGCAGGTCGTCCGCAGCCTCCAGGAATGTCTCACCGGCGTCGAGCCGTTTGCGGAGTTTGCCGGTCCCGATGCACCGCCGAAACTGGCTGGCACCGTCAAGGGTTTCCAGTTTCCCACGGCCTACTTCGAGGATTGGCAGTTTCCAGCGGAGTACAAACTTACTCGCGAGCAATTGCGCCCAATGGCACCGAACTCCCTGTACGCCTACGGGGCGATGCAACAGGCCATCGCCGAAGCGAAGCTGACGCCCGACCAGGTGTCCAACCCGCGCACCGGAGTCATGTGCGCCTCGGGCGGTTCCATGTGGCTCGCCTATGAGAACATGCACACGATGATCACACGCGGCGTCGCCCGATGCCAACCCATGGCCATTGTCAACAGCATCCCCGGCTCGTTGTACATCAATCTGGTCACCTGTTACAAAATCAAGGGCGGAGCACTCGGCTTCTCCAGCGCGTGTTCGTCCTCCGCCCACGCGCTTGGCGCGGCCTGTGACCTGATCCGACTCGGTCGCCAGGACGTCGTGTTTGTCGTCGGCGCCGAGGACTGCAACAAGTTCAACATTCTTCCTTTTGCGGCCATCCGCGCGCTGAGCCTGCAGACCGACCCTGCCAAGACACCGTGCGCGTTCGATGTGAAACGCGACGGATTCGTCGGCACGGGCGGGGCTGCCGTCCTGGTGTTGGAAGAACTCGAACACGCGAAGCGCCGCGGTGCACCCGTCGCCGCCGAGGTCCTGGGTTGGGGCCAGTCGGCCGACGGGTACAACGTGCTCGCGCCCGATCCGGACGGCGACGGATTGAAACGCGCGATGGAAAACGCGTTTCACGACGCCCATTTGGCGAAGGAGGAAGTTGATTACATCAACGCCCACGCCACATCGACAACCGTGGGCGATGTCAGCGAGTGCCGCGCGATCCGCGCCGTGTTCGGCAACGGCAAGACGCCCCACGTCAGCAGTACCAAGAGCCTGACCGGCCACGGCCTCTCCCTGGCGGGCGCGATGGAGGCCGGCTTCTGCGTGCTCGCTCTTCAGGAGGGCTTCATTCCCGTATCCGCGCACATCACGCAACTCGATCCGCAGTGCGCCATCGTGCCCATCGTCACGAAACCGGTCCCCGACAAACCTCGCATCACCCTCAGCAACTCAAGCGGCTTCGGGGGCACCAACGTTTGCCTCGCCTTCCGCCGTTGGGAAAATGGCCCCTAGCAACACCAGGACGGTTTTCCTGACCGGCGCCAGTTCCGGCATCGGACTGGAAACAGCCAAACTGCTCACCGCGCAGGGATTCGACGTGTGGGGAACGTCCCGCGACCCGGCCCGTCTCCCCAAGTTGCCGCGTTTCCACGGCGTGCCGATGGACCTCGCGCAACCAGATTCCGTCCGTCGGGGTTTCGCCGCCGCATCCCAGGCAGCGGGCGCATTCGACGTGTTGATCAACAACGCAGGCGCGGCCGCATTCGGACCGCTCGAAACCATGCCTCTGGAGACTGTCCACGAGCAGTTCCAGCTACTGGTCGAAGCGCCGGTGGAACTGATCCGCCTGGTGCTTCCCCGAATGCGCGAGCGCGGTCGCGGCATGATTGTGAATGTCACTTCGCTTGCGGCGCAATTCCCCATTCCGTTCATGGTTCCCTACAGCGCGGCGAAATCCGCCCTCAGTGTGTTTACGACGGGATTGCGGGTGGAGCTTTCGAATACGTCGATTCGTGTCGTCGAGATTCGCCCGGGTGACATCAACACCTCGTTTCACGACCGGACAAAGCGCGTGGAAGCGATGAGGAAACCCGAAGAGGAACGTCGGATGAAATCAGCTTGGGAAACCCAGTTGCGGAACATGGCGGCCGCGCCGCGGCCCGATCGGGTTGCGCAGGCCATTCTCCGAGTGGTTACGATACCGAGTCCGCCACCGGTTGTGGTTGTGGGAGGCGTATTCCAGGCGCGGCTGGCACCGCTGGGCGCGCGGCTCTTGCCGCTTCGAGTACAGGAATTCGTCCTTCGGAAATACTATCGGCTCTGACGCCGAGACCGGCGATCATCCTCACAATATCGCTCGGGCGCAAGGGAGGACAGGTGCGTTGCATCGCCCGACGGATTGCCGCCGGCAACTCGGGTCGCTTTCGCCACTCGGTGACAATTCCCGCCAACTCTTCGGGGCTGCGCACGAGTTGCGCCACACCGTGGTCGCGACAAAACTTCACCGTGATACGCTCCTGGGGCATGATGCCGCCGAGACTGTTCAGCAGCAACGGGCATCCGCTCACGATCGCCTCGCTGGTCGTGCCCGTGCCCGGACGCGCGACGATCGCTGACACCGAACGCATCAACTGGCCGACGTTCGTATTGTGTGGCAGCAGACGGATGCGCGCCGATGGGTTGGCCTTGGCCCACTCGGAAACTTCGCACTCGGCAATCGGCGATTTGCCGCACAGCAATACGACCTGCGCATCGACTCCACGCCGTCGCAACGCTTCGAGAAACCGGACGTGATTGTGGGCGCCGCGGCTCGACGCGTTTAACAGAAGAATGAATTCGGCTGGATCCAGCCGCAATTTCTCGCGTATGAATGCCGCGCGCCCGGCGTCGTCCTCCGTCGGGTCATAGAAAAACCGACGTAACAAAAAACCGCCCACCTGGGTTCGTTCCGGGGCCATTCCCCAGCGTACTGCCGCCTGGCAGGTCCCGGGAACGGCGCCAATGAACAGGTCCGCGGATGGGTTCACCCAGTGTCGGCTGAACCCGTAACCGCCGGACAATTCGCCGCAATAGGTGATACACTTCACGCGATCTTTACCAAGCACCTCGCGGGCATATTCAAAAAAACCGTGGTTCAGCGAGTCGTGCACGCTGATCAGCACATCGGGCCGCAATTCGGTCAAGACCTGGCGGTATTTGGCGGCCCCCAGCGGTTTCCGCGTGCGGACAATCGGCACAACTTCCAAAAAGTTGAAATACGCATGATGCAGGTACGGTGCCGTGCGCTGGATCCAATTGTACAACCAGACACCAAACGCGTAAACGGGGTGGGATTTCTCCAGCGGACGATGGAGTTGCACGGAGAGATCAAAACATGGCTCGGCCTGCGCCCATTCCTGGAATGCGCGCGCCCGCATGTTGTGACCGCCTCCTGTGCTCGATGTGAGTACCAGAACTCGCATGGGCGCATCGAGTATACAGAACATCCTCCCTTCTACAAGCCCCGAAGTACCCTCCCCGAAACCAGCAGCGCGAGCGCCGACAATCCCAGCGCAAAGTATCCTGCCAAAAAAAATGTTACCCACGCGCGCCAGATTCGGTATGCTGCCATTCGGTTGCCTCCGCGCCTGCATCCTATCCATGGTCAACCGCGCGGCCAGGCTCACAGTGTGCGAATGAGGAGAGTTTCCGCAAGGTCATGGCACGAGTCCTCTACGGAGTAATGGGCAACACGTTCGGGCACGTGTCGCGCGCCCTGGCCGTCACGGGCCGGCTGACCGAGCATGAATTTCATTTCGTCGGAGGCGGACGCGTCCCGGAAGTGCTGCGCGGCCTGTACCCCGTGTTGGAAGTGCCCGTGGCCCATACGGTGTACCAGAAGCAACGGGTTTCGGTGCCTCGCACGTGCGGCCATCTCGCCCATTGCGTCGCCAGCATCCCCCGGGTCAACCGCCAGATCCTCGACTTGATCCGCCAATGGCAACCCGATGTCGCCATCTGCGACCGCGAATTCTTCCTGCCTCACGCCGCCAGCCGCGCCGGACTTCCAATCTTTTCGCTCGACCACTCCCACGTGCTGCAGGTCTGTCGCTACCACGTGCCGGCCTCGCAGACGATTTCGTGGTTGCTCTCGCGCCTTGAAGATTCTTTGTTCTTTAATTACACGCGCCACAACCTCGTCACCTCGTTCTTCCATCCCGAACTCAAGCCCGACGGACAGAACGAGCTTCTCCCGCCCGTTCTTCGTCCCGCCGTGCGCGAGCATCGACCGACAACAGGCGATCACGTCTTCATTTACCAGACCACCCCCACGTTCGGCGCCCTGATCGATGTCGCCCGTCAACTCAAGCGCCCCGTCGTCGTCTACGGCTTTCGCAATGAGAGAGCTGCGGAAGGCAACCTGACCTTCAAACCCTTCGACAAAACCGCCATCCTCAGCGACCTCGCCGGGAGTTGCTACGCCGTCGTCAACGCCGGCCACAACCTCATCTGCGAAGCGCTCGCGTTTGGCAAACCGCTCCTTTGCTTCCCCATCGCCAACACCTTCGAGCAGTTCATCAACGCCTGGCACGTCCGCCGCCTCGGCTACGGCGATTTCTCCACCAGCTTCCATCCTTCTCTCGCCACGTTCGCGAACTTCGAGTCGCGCCTTGACGACTACCGCCGCAACATCGAAACCCGCTTCGTCGACGGCACCGACATCGTCACCAGCCGCGTCCGCGAGTTGATCGACCACTACTCCTCTTCCAAGCCGTTGTAGCCACGGCGCTCTGTCGCCGTGCCGCTCGTTGCGCGACGTCCTTTCGTGTAGCGTTCGAAGCCGAGTCTTCGAGACGCGCCGAATCTTTGCCGACGGCGCAATCCCAGCGAATATCTGCTGGCCTCCCGCCCGCGCCGCTCCCTGCAGCCGCGGAGCTGAGTCTGCGAAACCCGAGCTGTCGTTGCTGCGCTCGCAATCTCATTCGCGGTCCGTACCCCAGCTACCAACTACAAGCTGCTTGCTACTAATCCTCTCACGGATTCCCTTGTCACCACCACCACTTCAGCGCTAAACTACGACCCGCTGCAAGACCGTTGCGAGGTTAGGATGAATGTGAGCACGCTCGAATCAACCGTTAGCGATATCACAGCCCGCCTGCGCCAGGGGCGCTACCCTAACGAACAATCCGTCTCCCAAGGCATCGTCCTCCGCCTTCTCCAAGAACTTGGCTGGGACACATACGACATAAGCTCCGTTTGGCCTGAATATCAAACCGGCGAAGGCCGCGCCGACTTCGCTCTGTGTCATCCGCCTTCCAAGCCCGCTGTCTTCATCGAAGTCAAACAACCCGGCCGCGCCGAGGAATCAGTCCGCCAGGCTCTCGAATACGCCTTCCATACTGGCGTCCCGTTCATCGTCTTGACCGCGTCATCCAAACCATCCGTCGAACCAATCCCACGCACTGGAGGGTCGCGCTCCGTCGCGACCGCTTCCCCGGTAACCACTGCCTCAGCCCGCGCCGGCAAGCTCGTCCTTCGCGGAAAAGCCTACTCGTACCACAACGCCATAGACGCCATGGTCATCGTCCTCTGCGAACTCGCGAAAGGCGACCCCACGTTCCTCGAACGCTGCTCCCAGCACCCCGACGCCCAAGGACGGAAACGCCACTACATCGCCCGCACACCCGAAGAACTGTATCCGGACCGCGAAGATCTCCGTGTATGTCGCCAACCCCTACCAGGTGGCTGGTTTGTCGCGACAAACATCAACAACATCTTGAAGCGAACCATCATCAAACTCGCCGCCGAAGTTGCCGGCTTGTCCTTCGGCAAGGATGTGATCGTGGAGTTTTAGGAAAACGCAAACGAATGAGTCAACCGGCGTCATATTCGAATACGGACGCACCTGAAACCGCGGCGGTATTCACGTTTCAATCCTTGCTTGATCTCAAGTACGTGAAGCCCGACATCAAAATTCGCGATAAGATTCCGAATGTGGATGGAACGCTGGAGATCACGGACGAGAATGGTGTGCCGGTCGGCAAACTGGACGTACAGGTAAGGAAGATTGGCAACGGCAAGATATCCCACAGTTGTCCGAGTGATCTCATCGCCTACAGTACGAAATCCACGCTCCCGGTTCTTTTCGTGGGAGTCGATGTACCAAACAAGAAGGCTTACTGGAGACACATAAGACGTTCTATGCCCGAGTACAAGGCTGGCCAGGAGAGCTTCACCATCAAATTCGACCCCGCTGTTGATGCTGTTGATCCAACCGGCCTGTACCTGATCCGATGGTCGGAAATCGTTGCCGATTTCCAGAAGAGCCTTTCCGACTATCCGCTCCTTCGCGTGGAAGCGGACGAGAAGATATCCCTCAAAGGCCTTTCTCAAGACACCATTTCCTATTTTCAAACGATGATTGAAACGATCAATGGACTGCTGGATCGCGACTTAGTCGTCCTTAAAAAGCAGTTGTTTGCAGAGGTATGGAAGTTTGGCGTTGGTGTACACGAAGCCGGTCCTAACAAGATCGCCTACCAGATTTACGCAATCCCCTACGGCCAAGGCGCGCCGCTTGTTATGAGCCTCACCGGCAGGCCAATTTCCGATTTCTGGAAAACCGAAGCCCTCGAGTTCACGGGCAAAGCACCGCTGCATCCCCACGTCGGGAAGGCCATTCAATTAGTTCAACGAACTAGAGCAGGGGCAGAGGATCCGGAAATGGTGGGCAAAGAGTTTGTTTGGAAATACATATCACAAGCCCTGCAAGGGAAGCTCTTCGCACTGCATGGAGAATTGCTGGCAAAAGAGTACCTGTGGTGGTTTCTGGAACGTTACCACGAGTGTTTAGGTTTACCGGCTGCGGAGTCCTATGGCCTGCATGCCGTCAATCGAGGGTTGAGGGCGTATTTTCCGGGCTGGTACGGCGTGGCTTTCGGCAGATATCGGCAGCGCAACTCCCGACTTATTCCGCCTAGCCGATTCCCGACCTTTGAGAATATCGCCGGCATGTGGCCGCGTGAAAAAGTGAGCCGGGTCGAGGTGACCGATTTCCTGAAATCTAGCCACGCTCCCTTTACCCTGCCCATCTCGACCCAGTTCTTTTCCATCAAATCAGTAACCGAGGCGACTGATTACCTCCTTGAGAAGAATGTGCGCGATATATCAAGTGTGTACCGGACCCCGGAGCGACGTGGGCGTTTTATCTGGAGTGGTTACCCAGCAAATGCCCTGCGCCACAATGTGCAATTGGTTCTCACAAACGCGCTGCAAGAATATAGGGCGTTTCTCAAGGGCAACAGTCTCAGCCATCTCGACTCTCAATACCTGAGTGAAGGAACAGCTTCGTTCTACGTAGCTGATTTGGAGAAGTGGGCGAAATCCGATTCCCTTCGGGACGCCCCTTGGATGAAAACCTACCTTGTACAAAACCCCAAGAGAAACCTGCCGCCAGTCACTTTCTTGGAGGGTGACGGCTCCGCTGTAGGACTGGAACAGGTCGACAGCTCGCTGAAATTCCATGGAGAGTCGTACGAGATACTGGCGCTGTCTTCCACGTTGGTTGACGCTTTCTTTAAAAGTTTTCCACTCTTGGAAACCGTTTACGAGATGCTTCGTGACGATTTGGCAGCAAATTACGGCCGAACAGCGCGATCAGGCGCAGCTGGATCCGCCACCATCCCACTGATGATCCGATAGCAAAAGCAGGCTTAGGAATGCAGCCACGGTAGTCACGATGATCAGGAGGATCGAATAAACCCAGGGCCCTTGACGCTTATCCCTGTCGCGGGCGTCGTCCCGGAGACTGACTATGGACATTGAATTCTTCTGTAGCCATTGCGGACAATCGCTGAGCATCGACGAGAGCGGGGCCGGTATTACTGTCGACTGCCCAAAGTGCAACAAGCCGGCGTATGTTCCGTCCAAGCAGCCTGTCCAGCCGTCCGTGCCTCCAGACCCGCCGACGCGAGTTGTGCCGAAAAAGCCACTGAGCCGGGTGACAAGTTCGCCAGCAGGTTCGCCTCGCCCGAAGGCTCCGGTAGTACTCCCCGGTCATGACCTGGCGCTGAGTGCCGGTGAGACAGTCGTGCTGCAAGGGCGTATGCATGACGTCGTCGTGGCGCTGCCCGGGATTCTGTATGTGACTTTTTGCACCTTCGGCTTCATTCTTGCCGGCATAGTCAACTCCGTGGTCCACGCAATCCTTCGAGCAATTGGCGCCGGACAACCGGCGTCGATGCCCTTCGGCTTTGGGTTTCTGGTCATCCTGCCCGAAATTCTCCTCCTCCCGATTTTCGTCATCTTGACGATCTTCGTGTGGCTCGCCCGGTCTCACGCGCTCGTTACACTGACCAACCGTCGATTAATCATCAATCAGGGCGTCCTGAGTAGGACGACTGCAGAGCTTTTGCTGAAGCAAGTGGAGACTGTCGCGATTCGTCTGCCATTACTGGGTAGGATCTTCGGCTACGGGACGGTTGTCGTACGCGGCACGGGCGGCGGTGTGTTCAGTCTCCCTTATATGCAGAACCCCCGGCAGTTGTATGCAGTCCTTCAACGCACGATCGACTCCTCCCGGAAAGGGGTCGCCCCTTAGTATCGCCACAACATGGATGGCTCGCTGACATCGGGCTATGGAACGGTCAAGGTCGGGTCTCTCTTTTCTGCAAATGCATTGCCCGCCACGCTCATCCCTGTCTTCCCGTTCACCCACTGCAAACGCGGTCAGCGCTCTGCAATCCACACATTCGCATTCCCAGCGGAAACCTCGTGTCGCATCGTCCCCCTCAACGATGCAACACGAAGACTTCACCCTCCGCCGTACTCTGTGCTCTCTGCGTCTCTGCGTGAGACATCCGGTCCGTGTCCGTCCTCGCCAACAAACGGAGAACCCCCGTGCGGCAGCTCGCCCCGATTCTTTACCCCGAATCCTTTTCGGGGCCGAGTCGGGGCTGCGTGGAGCCGAAAGCTTCCGAATTGAGGAAGGATCCGCATCCAAAACTCCAGTACTCCCTTACTCCATCACTCCAATCTGAGGACGAGTCCGCCTGTCTCCCGCCACCATTGAAATAACCCCCGCAAACATACTATTCTCCGCGCGGTATGAGTGACGTGCCCAAAGTCGCCTACATCTTCGAACGTTACCCCGTCCTCTCGCAAACGTTCCTCCGCCGCGAAGTCGCCGGCGTGCGCGACCAAGGTGTGCTCGTTCAAATTCACTCGCTGTTCCCTCCAAATCCCGCCGACCTCACCCATCAGGTGGAAGGCGTGCCCGTCGACACCTTCCGCTGGTGGGAAGCCGCCACGCTGATCGTCGCCCTTCCCCGCGAACTCTTCCGCGACCCCGCCCTCCTCCGCGACGGTTGGCGCCTCTATCGCCGCTACCGACCCACCAACTCCGAGAATTTCTGGTCCACCGTCTGGGCCGCGATCTTTGCCGTCTGCCGCGCCAACCGCATCCGCCGCGAAAAACCCGACATCATCCACGGCGTCTGGGCCACCGCGCCCGCCACCGCCGCCGCGATCCTCGGCCGACTCTGCAACGTCCCCTTCAGCTTCGGCGGACACGCTTACGACATTTATCGTCACGGCGGCGACGCGTTCCTCGAACCAAAACTGCGCGCGGCAAGCTTCGTTCACACCACCACCGACGCCGGCGCGAAATACCTCCGCGACCGCGCCAACGGTGCGCCCGTGAAAATCGTCCTTGCCCGGCGCGGCCTCGATCAGCTTCCGCCAAAACCCGTCCGCGATACGACCACGCGACCGGTTCGCCTCCTGTCCGTCGGTCGTCTCGTCCCGAAGAAAGGCCACATCCATCAACTCGCCGCCTGCGCCCTCTTGAAATCCTGGGGCATCCCCTTCGAGGCTCGCATCGTCGGCGACGGGCCACTTCGTGGCGATCTAGAGCGCCAGATCGTGCGCGACGGGTTGCAAGACTGTGTTTCTCTCACCGGCCCGCTCGCGCCGCCGCAGGTCGACGAACAATATCTCTGGGCCGACATCTTCTGGCACACGGGCGTGATCGATGCCGAGGGCGACCGCGACGGCATTCCCAATGTCATCCCCGAAGCGTTCGCCCGTTGCCTGCCCGTCATCTCCAGCCGCACCGCCGGCCCGATGGAAGCCGTCATTCACGAGGTCACGGGACTGCTCGCGGACCCGTCCAACGCTGCCGAACTGGCCGGCGCCGTGAAACGCCTCGCCGAGGACCCGAAGTTGCGCCAGCAACTCGGCGAAAACGGCCGCCATTGGGTCGAAGAAAATTTCCTCATCTCCCACAACGCCGCCATCCTCGCCCGCGCCTTCCGCGACGCTCGCCGATAACGAACGCATCACCCTGATCGCGCTCGCCGACAATGAGCGCGTCGCCCCAACCGCCGGAACTGTACGGTAACAAACTAGACTCGCTCCGGGGCGACCCGGCTGATTCATGAAATCCCCCATAGGGTGAACACCCCATAGCATCCGCACACTCTGCCTGCTTAATTGTCCCAGGAACCGAACATGAAAGATCCCGTCTATAAACTCATCGAACTCACCGGTACCTCCACCACATCCATCGAGGACGCCGTTGCCAACGCCATCAAACGTGCCCACAAAACCATCAAAAACCCGTGCTGGTTTCAGGTGATCGAAACGCGCGGCAACATCGCCAAGGGCAATGTGCATCACTGGCAGGTGACCATCAAAGTTGGCTTTGCCGTGAACGAGTGAGTGCCATCGACGTGAAACCCTCAGGTTAATCGTAAGGAAGACTATGATGAAAGAAAATACGACAACCGGTTTGAATATCACTCGCGAACAGATGATCCAACTGCTGAACGTGGATCTGGCGGGGGAATACCAGTCAATCATCGCGTATACCGTGTACAGCCAGGTGCTAAAGGGTGCCGAGTACACAGACATTGCACGGGAATTGGAAGCGCATGCCGGGGAAGAACTGGCGCATGCCATAAAAATCGCCAAACAGATCGATTATCTGGGGGGCATGCCGGGTGTCATGCCCAAGCCAGTCAAAACTTCAAGTGACCCGGTCGAAATGTTGCGCGCGGATCTGGAAAACGAGCGGGAAACGGTAGCGCGGTATCGCGAACGCATCCGCCAGGCAGAGGCCATGGGGGAATTTGCGCTCAGCGAGACGTTGCGCGCCATTATCGTGCAGGAACAGGAACACGAAATCGACCTGGCGGCGGCGCTGGACATTGACGTGCCCCGCCCGAAATAAGCCTTGGGACAAAATAATCGTCGACATCAGGAAACGCCCGCCAATGCCACAAGGTGATAAATCCAGCTACACGGACAAACAGAAGCGTCAGGCGGCTCACATCGAAGCCGGTTACAAACAGAGGGGGCTCAGAACGAAGACCGCGGAAGCACGGGCTTGGGCCACCGTAAACAAACTCACCGGCGGCGGCAAACAGAGCGGCTCCGGCCGGAAGAAAAGCTAGATGGAAGTATGCCCGCCTTAACCACCAAACAAGTCCGCCTTCACTTGAAAGCCGTCCCGAATTGGTCGAAGCGCGCTCACACAATTCTTCGGACATTTAAGTTTGATGGATTCTCCAAGAGCATCGAGTTTGTCAACCGGGTCGCCAGGAAAGCTCAAAAGGCCGATCACCATCCGGATATTGATATTCGTTTCAACAAGGTGACGTTGGCGCTTACCACGCATGATGAAGGAGGGATTACCGAAAAGGATTTCTCCCTTGCCCGGCAGTGCGATGAGGTCCTCTCCAGGTTTTTTGCGTCGTGATCAACGCGGTCTCCAAACCAAAACCAACAGCAAACCAAGCGAGTTAAGGAATGCGGGCAAGATGGTGGTGAGGGTGACCTGATCAAGGTGATCATCGAAGTGGAGTGACAACTGCGACGACATTATTCGGTTCCCGCACAACGACATTGAAAGAGAACAAAATCATGAGCTACAAAAGCGTCAATCCCTATAACGGCAAAATCCTGAAGACGTTCAAGGAACTCACCGACCAGCAGCTCGAAAAGGCGCTTAAAACCGCCGCGACCTGCTTTGAGACTTGGCGGCACACGACCTACGCCAAGCGAGCGGTCGTGGCCGCAAAAGCCGCCGCCATCATGCGCGCGCGCGTGGACGAGTTCGCTCGCCCGATTACGCTTGAAATGGGCAAGCTCATCGAAGAGGCTCGTGGCGAAGTGGCGCTCAGCGCGGACATCATCGACTACTACGCCAAGAACGCTGAGCGCTTCCTCGCAACCCAACACCTCAAACCGAGCTCGGGCAAAGCACAGGTCGAAAGCACCCCGTTCGGCGTGCTCTTCGGCGTCCAGCCCTGGAACTTTCCNNTGGCGGGCAATGTCGTGATGGTGAAACACGCGGGGTGCGTTCCGCAATGCGCCATCGCCTTTGAGAAGCTATGGCGGAAGGCGGGGGCGCCCGCAGGCGCGTATACGAACCTGCTCATCTCGTATGACCAGGTCAACCGCGTGATCGACGATCCCCGGGTCAAGGGTGTGGCGTTGACCGGTAGCGTGGAAGCTGGGAAAAAGGTCGCCGAGAGAGCGGGGCAAAATCTCAAGAAGTCGACGATGGAGCTGGGCGGCAGTGATGCCTTCATCGTGCTTGAGGACGCCGACCTCGACAAGACGGTCAAGTGGGCGGTCTGGGCCAAGATGAATAACATGGGCCAGTGCTGTGTCGCGGGAAAACGATTCATCGTCGCGGAGGCATTGGCGGACCGGTTTCTCGCGAAATTTCAGTCCGCACTGGCGGCGCTAAAGCCGGGCGACCCGATGGACAAGGTGACGACGCTCGGACCTCTGTCCACGGAAGCGGCCCTAGTAAAACTGCTGGGCCAGGTCAAACGCGCCGTCGCCAAGGGCGCCACCTTGCTCATGGGCGGCAAACGCATCAATCGACCGGGTTCTTTCATGCAACCGACGATCCTGACGAACATCAAGCCCGGCAATCCGGCCTTTCGGGAGGAATTCTTTGGGCCGGTCGCGCTCTTCTTCCGGGTCAAGAACGAGGACGAGGCCGTGGCACTCGCCAACGATTCAGACTTCGGTCTGGGTGGCTCGATCTTCACCAAGGATGTGGCGCGCGGCAAACGCGTCGCGAGCCGCATTGACACCGGCATGGTGTTCGTCAATCACCCGACCTGGACGACCGCGGACCTGCCGTTCGGCGGCATCAAGAATTCCGGTTATGGACGTGAACTCTCCAGCTTGGGCATCCAGGAGTTCGTGAACAAAAAGCTGGTTCGCGTGAGTTCCATTGACGCACCAGCATGACAGCGACACCCAGGATCAATTTTGAAGATTTTACTACCATGAACACAAAAAATAGAAAAACAGCGAACACAGAAAAACTCGTTTGGTTTATCACCGGCTGCTCGACCGGTTTCGGCCGCGAGCTTGCCAAATATGTGCTTGAGCGCGGCTACCACACGGTGGTGACCGCCCGCAAACCCGATGAGGTGAAAGATTTGGCAGCCAATCGCGAGGCTTTGGTGCTCAAGCTCGACGTCACGGATCAGGGCCAGATTGACGCGGCCATCAAGGCAGCCGAGAAGAAATTCGGTCGCATTGATGTGCTCGTGAACAACGCGGGCATCGGCTATTTCGCCGC
>PLTX01000125.1 GCA_003164675.1 Verrucomicrobiota bacterium
AGATCGGCGCGAAGGTGGTGCGCCATTCGCGGCAGGTGATCTTCCAGATGGCGGAGGTGGCGGTCTCGCGGGAATTGTTTCGGACTATTCTGGAAAGGATTGGGTGGCTGAGATTGCCCATGCCGCTGCCCGGCTGATGCTCGCCGGGCGGCAAATACGGGAAAGCAAAATGGCTAGCGGCGATGCTTTGTCTCCGTTCGGTCAAAAATCGGTGCAGAACGCAATCCAGAGCCGAAGGCATCGTCTCCGGAGCCTAGAAAGGGCTTGCTTGCAGTGTCAGGAGGGATAAAATGCAATCAATGAAACTGAATGGCCCGCGATGGTCGCGGGCCGCAGGTCATATGGGAAATGTCGGCTCAGATAGGGGTGCGTTGAGTTCGCGCCCCTTTTGGTTTGTGGCTCGAAGCAGAGGAGAGGCAAGGATGAAGATGACAGGTGAGGACGGCCGATTCCGATGGGGCAAACTTCTTCTGATTTCTTTCGTTCTCGTTTTCGCCATCCCTGTTGCGCACGCGCAAACAGGGGATGTCTCCGCGGTTGCCAGTGAGTGCGGTGTCACTGTTCTTACCAACCTCAGTCAGCTTGTCGTCGCCATCGATAACCCGGGACTGACGTACCCGCAGATTTTTCCGTACGACGCCGGGTTCGACCCATGGGACACGTGGTTCGCCGATTTCAGCCAGTTGCCCGAGGGGCTCGCGGCGATCCAGAACTACCCCGGCCAAGAGCAGAATGGCGTCGTGTTCTTTCCACTGCGCGTGATCCAATATGCCGACACGGGCGAGACCGTCCTGCAATACCCGTACTACCCTGTCGAGTTACTGTGGCTGCCATCCCCGCCGAGCTACCAGCCGTTTCAGCCGTACAACGAAAAGCTGAGTTCGTATTGCCAGCAGACGGGCCGAAATCCAACCAATTACGAAGCGCTGATTTCCCGCGGCGAGTGGTTTTTGGATCCGCCCCGAATCTGCATGGACCTCTGGGTCGCGCCGCTGGCGTGCTGCGCGGCCTTCGAGAGTAACCTGGAGGCACAGGCGGAGGCTGACGCGGCGGCGGCAACGACCGCTCCGCCGAGCGAGAACTCGACCCTCCACGCAATGGGAGTGGGCGGCGGTTTCATGGCAACGGATGATGACGATGGCGGCGGCGGCGATCCCTGCTCGATTACCAATGAGTTGGCCCCATTCAGCGTCGTGTCCCTGGCCCCCGATGGCGGCGGTGACATGGTCCTACAGTGGCAGAGCTGTACAGATCACGTTTACATCGTGCAGGCCGAGGGCAGTCTCACGCCGACCTCGTCGTGGACGGACGTGGCGTGGATGTTCGGGACCAATCAGGTAACGAGTTGGGCCGACACCAACGCCGTTGGGCTGACACAAGAATTCTCACCGCGTGGTGCGTGGCAATCCGAATACGCTAAACAACGGGATTCCCTACGGCTGGGCCGTTACGTATGGGCTTGACCCCTTGGACCCGAATCTGGCATGGGAAGACCCGGATGGGGATGGCTACGACAATCTCCAAGAATACAATTTCGGCACGAACCCGAACAATTCGGGAAGTCATCCGGGGAACGTCCCGCCTCATCTCATTGGCTGGTGGCAGTTCGATGACGGCAGCGGCACGCTGGCGACGGATTCCAGCGGCAACAACGAGACAGGAACACTCGGTGGAGTTTCGCTGCCGGTGTGGACGAATGGCGTCGTCGGCAGTGCGCTGAGTTTCAACAGCAGCAGCAATCAGGATGTCGTCGCCCCGACTCCGGCGTCCTCGCAACTGACTACTCAACTGACCGTGGCGGCGTGGGTGAACGTCCGCGACGGCGCGGGCGGGCCACTCGTAACCTGGCTCGATGGCAGCGATGCCTGCGGTTTTGCCCTGCGGTTCGCCACACCCACCAGTGTAGTGTTCCGTGTGTACTCGACTTCGGCGGCGCAGTGGATTTCGAGCGCTGCTGCAGTTGTATCGTCCAACACGTGGACGCACATGGCGGGTGTCTACGATGGTTCGACGCTGAGCATCTACAAGAACGCCGCTTTGGTCGGCAGTGCGGTGACTCTGACCGATGCGGTGAGCATCTGCGGCGGCAATCTCGGTATCGCGGCGGACTTGTACAGCAACCAGTTCTTCAGCGGGCAACTTGACGACGTCCGCGTGTACAGCAAGGCACTATCTAGCAATGATCTTGTTTTGGTTTACAGCGACTGGAACGGCCCGTCACCGCCACCTCGTGGTTACTACGTGGACTATGAAAACGGCAATGACCTAAATAATGGCACAAACCCGGCTGTGGCTTGGCGACATTGCCCTGGCGATCCGAATGCTGTGGGTGTAGTACCACGTAACCTCAGCCCCGGGGACACCGTGTTTTTCAAGGGTGGGGTGCGACACGTGCTGGCAGGGGATGGGAATCCTCTGTATCAGACCGGCATCGGAATGTATTCGTCGGGCACAAACGGCGCGCCGATCTCCTATACAAGCACCAACGCATGGGGCAACGGCCAGCGGGCGGTCATCACCGACAACTATTACTCAGGCGCGAACACGAACCCAATCGCCGCCTTCTACATCTTCGGTAATGACGTTAGCAACCTCGTGTTCAACAACCTGGAGATTGGGCCGATGGGAGGCGAGGCATCCCTGCCCCCGGTTGGGTCACCCGGCGGGAATCAGGCATTTTCCACAACACCAAGCAACGGCCCGGTCTTTTTTGCTCAGGACTTTTCTGGCGTGAATTTCGCCGTGCCGATGGTTTTCGTGACTGCCACTAATGTGCCTCAGACCACGACCGGCTACATTCAAAACGATGGCAGTACAACTGTTACCGGCACGATGACCTGTTTGGGTGGCCCGTTCGTTCCAGTCGAAACGAATTTCACAATTGCGGCAAACGCCGTCACTAATATCGATGTCACGTTCGGCCCGACGCCGACCACCGGGACCTATACGAACGGCGTCACCTTCCGCTTTAACAACGGTCAAGTTCAAGTCCTGACAAACGAATTGATCGGGTTCGCCGCGACTCCGGCGCGGAATGGCTACGGTATTTGGGTAAATGGCGGCCTCCTACGCGATTCGACCATTGAGAACTGCTATTTCCACAGCCTCGGTTACTGGTTCAATCAGGCACCGATGGATGCCCATTCGATTGAGGTTGAACCCGTACCGTATAACCGCGTGTCCTCAACGGCCATCGGCCTGACCGATGCCATTAGCGTGACAATCACCAACTGCGAGTTCACGAAAGCCCACACGGCGATCAATTTGGCGTACTCCAATACATCCACGAATGACAGCATAGTCTATAACAATTTCCACGACTACATGACATGGGGGATCAACATGGCCGGACCGAACACGGGTTCCGGCGGGCCTTACGTGCTGGACTGGATTACGATAGCTCATAACCAATTCACCGGCATGGGCTGGGCCTATTCCAGTGACTGGTGGACCGGCTACGGTCCTGGCACGCACCAAGACCCTATTTTTCATGTAACGAACGGGAGCGGCGTGGTCAGCAACGGCCCGCATATCAATATCTGTTTCAACACGTGGACTACGACGCACACCAACGAGGAGATGACCGGTGATATTTATCTGGAGACCGCGCCGAGCGCGAACATCTATAACAACCTGTTCAATGTGCCGAACCAGGGCGACCCCAACTTAGGGGGCAAGGTCATCGAGATTTCCATCGAGACGAACAGGCCCTGCCTGATCCGTGTCCTCAATAACACGATTGTCATCAACACGCCCAGCAACTCGGTCGGCCCGAGCCAGTGTGCCGGAATTCATTGGGGCTGCGGCGGAGGCAATCTGTTGCCGTTGAACACGTGGCCATCAAACGCCGTGCTGCAGATTGAGAACAATCTGACCTATGACTTCTATCAGACGAACGGCCAGGACCTGGCGGCATTCATCGATGTGGTCACAAATGTGTGGGCGACGAATTACTGGACGATGGATTACAACGACTGGCGCACGCTCTCGGCCAATCCCGAGAACTGGTTCTGGTGGCATAACGGCTACAGTGAGCCGAACATCCCCGATCTGACCGGCGGCCTGTCGCTGTTGCGCACCAACTGGGGATTCGAGGTTCACGGCATGACCAATGATCCGCTGTTTGCGAGTTTGGCATTTGGAAGTACAACGAACAGTGCGGGTAACAACTACCGCATCACGACCAACTCGCCTTGCATCGAGGCGGGCGCAAATCTTAGCGACTTGAATCTTCCTGGGCTGAACGTGGACATTAACGGTAACCCGCGGCCTGCGTCCACAAATTGGGACATAGGCGCATACCAGCATTGATAACGGGAGGAATGCCGTGAAACAGTATGAAGATGCGCGGAATTCATTGCAGATTGCAGCTTTATCTGCTCAACGTCAGCCTTGCAATTGTAGGAGTACCAGTAGTATACTCTCGCAGTTACGAGGCAGGGCACGTATGAAGGGAAAGCTCGGCATGAAGTGGGTCAAGATCATACTGGCGTTAAGCTTCTGTTTTGGTTTCTCTGCGCACGCCGACAACGTTTTTGTTTCAACTGGTAATGGAAACAGCATATGGCGTTTTGACTCAAACGGGAATGGGTCCGTATTCGCGACCGCCACTTCGGGCCTAAACTATCCGTATGGTTTGGCGTTTGATAGCAGCGGCAATCTCTACGTTGCAAATTCTGGCGGCGGTCTCCAAGGCAACAGCGACATCGAAGAATTCAGTCCGACCGGAACTGGGACGGTTTTCGCGACATCGGGTTTGAGCGTTCCCTTGGCTCTCGCCTTTGATGGGAGCGGCAACCTCTTCGTGGGGAACGCTGGCAATAACACCATCGAAGAATTCGGCACGAATGGTGTCGGGTCAGTTTTCGCGTCATCAAACGTCCGAAATCCACGCGGTCTTGCTTTCGACAGCAGCGGCAATCTCTACCTCGCGAACGAAGGCAACAGCACGATTGTAAAATTCAATCCAAATGGATCAGGATCGATTTTTACTAGTACCAATTTAGTAAGCTTTCCTTTCGGACTGGCCTTTGACAGCGCCGGCAATCTTTACGTGGCGAACGGTAGTGGTGGTGGCGACGTTCTGAAGTTCGATTCGAACGGCATCGGCTCTGTGTTCGCTTCAGATGTGGATAATCCCGTCGGTATCGCGATCGAAGTTCCCGAGTCCAGCAGCCTTCTCCTCCTCGGCCTCGGCCTGTCCGCCCTCGCCCTCTCCCATACCTGCCGCCGCCGCTCCCAATCGCGGGAATGATCGTGGTATGCTATTACCTCAATGAGGTTGGGCACGTATGAAGGGAACTCCTATAGTTGCGCATCTCGTATTTGCGGTGCTTATTGGCTCGTCGTTCGTCACTGCATCCGTGCTTGCTGATAGTATTTACCTCTCGACATTTGATTCGAATACCATCTTGCGGTTCGATTCCGACGGCAACGAATCTGCCTTCGCGACCGCCGCCTCAGGCTTGAACTACCCGTATGGTCTTGCGTTCGACGGCAACGGGAACTTATACGTGGCAAATTCTGGGGGTGGCAATGGTAACAGTACGATTGAGAAGCTTACCTCGAACGGAAACGGATCAGTCTTTGCCAGCACGGGTTTGAGCTACCCCACAGGCCTCGCGTTTGACAGTATTGGCAATCTCTTCGTGGCCAACGCTGGCAACAACACTATCGAGGAATTCAATTCGGGTGGAACCGGGTCAGTATTTGCAACGTCCGCCTCTGGAATAGACTCTCCCGAGGGTCTTGCTTTCGATAGGAACGGCAATCTCTTCGTGGCCAATGCCGCAAACATTGAGGAATTCAATTCAAGCGGAACCGGCTTGGTTTTCGCCACCTCTGGCGTGTCCAACCCTCAAGGCCTCGCCTTCGACAGCAACGGTGACCTGTACGTGGCAAATGCCGGCAACAACACGATTGAGAAGTTTAACACGAGCGGACAAGGATCAATCTTCACATCGACGAACCTGCTTCGGTACCCCATCGGTCTTGCGTTCGATAGCAGTGGCGATCTCTATGTGGCAAACCATTTCACCGGCTCGATTCTGGAGTTCAATTCTGACGGTGTTGGATCAGTTTTCGCCTCCGGTTTGGACAATGCGGTGTACCTCGCCATCGACGAGATTCCCGAACCGTCCGCGTCCGCTCTTCTCCTCCTCGGCCTCGGCCTTTCCGCCCTCGCCGTCTGCCATCGCCGCCGCCGCGCTGCCCCCGAATAACGGCTACGGCATCTGGGCCTACGACCAGATGTACAACGTGACAGTGGAAAACTGCTACTTCCATGACCTAGGGTATTGGCAGAACACAGGGCCGGTAAGCGGGAACACGGTTGGTGGCAATGGCGACTGTGTTCAGGGTTCCTCGAGCGTTGGTGTGAGGTGCGCCGGCGGAAATAGCGTAACCGTCACCAACTGTGAATTTACCAAGGTGCACACAGCAGTCGAGTTTAACAGCAGCACAAACTCTTCCAATCTGATCGTAGCCAACTGCAATATCCATGACTACATAGTGTGGGGTATTATCCTCGATCCGACGACCGACAACGTGGACAACGTGACGTTTAAGAACAACAACATACATGATGCGGCATGGGCTTATGGCAACGGATACCAGACAATGATGGTGACACCGAACGTGTCCCCACCACACCAAGATCCTATGTACATCTACAATCCAAGCAATACGCAGGCGGTGGTTGCTTACTCGGCGGCGACGTTCGGTTCTAATGTCAACGTGTACGGTAACATATGGACGACGACGCACACCAACATCACGCTGACGGCGGACATCTACCTAGAGTATGCGCCATCGGTCAACATCTACAACAACCTGTTTGATTGCCCCAACAACGGAGGCTACGGATCGAGCTATCCGATCCAGATTTCGTGGGAACTGAATCAGGGCGGGACGGTCCGGATTCTCAACAACACCTTCTTGGTGAATCAGCCGGGGGCCAATCTTGTTTCCGCAATAGAAATTGGTTGTGGGGGTTATGTGAATCCGCCGTTGATGTGGCCCCCGAATGCTTATCTACAGATTCTCAACAATGTCGCCGATTCGTTCCTGACCTCCGTGAATGAGGGCGATTTGTTTGTAGTGGGCACTGTGACGAACCAGTACCCACTCGCCCAGTGGACGATTGACTACAACGACTGGAACCCACAGTCCGGCGCAAGCGACGCCTATTTCTGGTGGAATAATTCGGTTGGGTTCAATACAAACGGGGGGCTATCAGTTGAGCAGTATGTCGGATTTGACGCGCACGGCATCACCAATACCCCATCATTCCTGAGCCTCGCTTACGGCGCGAGTACCAACAGCATCCTGAACAACTACTCGATCACCAACGGGCCGACGGTTGCGGCAGGCACGAACCTGAGTGGGCTGAATCTACCAGGGTTGAACGCGGATATCAATGGTAACCCGCGCCCATCGTACGGCGCATGGGACTTGGGGGCCTATCAACATTGAGAAAGAGGAGAAGCCATCATGAATAGGGTGTTCGCATGGCGTGACTGTCGCGGCGGTTTGCTTCCGCCGAAAATCTCGCTTGCTGCGCCAATCCGCGCAATAGCATTTGCCAAAACCGGCGCTTGCAATCGCGAGGATGCTTGTGTTAAATTAACATCGCGACGAAGCTGGATACGTATGAAGGGTTCTTGTAAAAGTGCATGCCTCGTGTTCGCGATGCTTCCCGGTCTGTGTATCAACTACCCCTGTGCGCAGGCAGACACGCTGTACGTATCGACATTTAACCTAAATAGAATTCTGGAATTCGATTCTATTGGAAATCAGTCTACCTTTGCTACTGCCAGCTCTGGCCTAAGCGACCCTACCGGGCTTGCGTTCGACAGCAGCGGCAATCTGTACGTGGCGAACCTAGGTAACAACACCATTGAGAAGTTTAGTCCGAGCGGAACCGGGTCAGTCTTCGCCACTGCGGCGTCCGGCGTCGACGCTCCAGAGGGCCTCGCGTTTGACAGCAGCGGGAACCTGTATGTCGCGAATGGCGGCAATGACACGATCCAGGAATTCAGCTCGAGCGGAACCGGATCGGTATTTGCTGCCTCGGGTATAAACAACCCTTATGGGTTGACCTTCGACAGCAACGGGAACCTCTACGTAGCCAATGGCGGCAACAACACCATTGAGAAGTTCAATTCGAGCGGACAAGGATCGCTTTTCACATCTACGAATCTGCTATCGGCTCCTATCGGTCTTGCCTTCGATAGCAGCGGTAATCTCTACGTGGGAAACCACGGTGGCAGCGACATTCTGAAAATCGATCCCGAAGGAGACACGTCCGTGTTCGCTTCCGGGCTGGGCAACGCGGTGTACCTCGCCATCGACGAGATTCCCGAACCGTCTTCGCTCCTGCTGACCACCCTCGGCGCCGTCTCCCTCGTCGCGTTCCTCAGACGCAAGCGCGCGTAACGTCAGGATAGCGCGTCCGAATTTCCCGGCAGCCGGTCACACCAACGGCAACTGCTCGTCGCCGTCCGCAATCGTACTGTCTCGGATGGAGGGATAACGCTCCCGTAGCGGCGCGGGCGCGCGCACCGTGACCGCGGGCGCCAAGCGCGCCTTCAACTGCAAGGCATTGGAAAACGCTTTGGCGTCCTTGCGGTTGTTGAACACCGCAAACGTCTTCTTCGTCCGCGCGGCAATCTTCGCGACGTGCGCAAGCAGGTCGTCCAGTTCCGCCGCCGAGTACAGGTAATCGTATCGTCCGCCGTAAGCGTCCTGTTTTTCCCGGAACCAGTTCCTGGCGTTGCGTCCGTGCAGCCGGAAATAGCCGATGTCCGCTTAAACCCGACGCCGTACCCGCTGAACAGCAGCCGGCTGCCAATCATATCAACGGTGCCCACAATCACCGCCGGGCGGGACGGGTTCGCGGACCACTCGCGGTTGTCGGCGAACTGGCCGCGAAGCGTGCTGATGGCGAGCGAGCCGAGTTGGCGTTGAAGCAGATCCTTGTCGTTGAGTTCCGCGATTCGCCGGCGGTAATTGAGAACTTCCTCGGTCGTCTGATCCACGACCGTTCGGCGGTTGACAACGTACACCAGTCGTCGAGGCATTTTCTCCGGATGGTTGGCGAGCGCGATCAGCCAGATTGCGACGACGGAGGTTTTCCCAAGCCCCGTCGGGAGGTTGCACGACGACGGAAACTTCCCTTGCGACAACCACCGCATGTACAAATCCTCCTGCCAAGGGAACGGCCGATTCCCTGTCAACTCATTGAAGGCATCACGAAACCGGATCAGTTTGTCCATGTGAAATCCCCTACCAGCGCGCGAATCGGCAGGCAATAGACGAGACCGTGCGGAGTGGATTGGCGGGTTTTCTGATCGGTGAAGCGTCGTCGCCAGAGCCAAGCAAGCACCACAGCAGCGGTTTTGCCGAGGCCGGTGGTCGCCAAACGGGTTTGATAAGGGGACGGCGACTTTCTCGTTGCCTCCTGCCTGAAGAAAGCCTCGAAGTTGCCTCCGAAAGTAGCTCCCAGCGCTCGCATAGAAGTCAAGAATGAACCTATTCCCGGTGCGGGTAAATAAGATTCTTGCGCGTCTAACCAGGCCCAACCTGGCCTTGGTAAAGATGGTCGAGGTTGCGATGGCCTCAAGTGATGTGGCCGCGAGAAACCAAGGCTCGCAGTGGCGACATCGAAGCGTGGTTTGGTCGTGAACGACCGAGCCATTGTCTTTGGGTTTTGCAGCGCAGCACCGCGAAGCGAGCCGAAGCGAAAAATCCCAAAGTCTATGGCGGGCCGCACGGATAGTGTCGGTGCATCCGGTCAGGATATGCGCTGGCTAAAGCGTGCATTTGACGACATGTATGCGCAATGACGGGCTTGTCAATTTCCTTGCTTCTGATATAATTCTACTCATGGCAGCCTTGCTAAAGACGAATCCGTACCTGCGGAACGTGCGTTCCCGCCGTCGCATGATTGCTGACACCGCCCGGCAATCCTCTCACTTCGAGGGGGCACGCGGTCTGCGACTGAAGATTCATTCGGGCGTTTCCTCTAAGCGTCGCGTGATCGCTCCGGCAAAGAAAGCGGTCAAGGCAGCGTAATCTTGGGCGTATCCGCGCGTGACCGCCACGAGATAAGTGTACCGCCGTTTCGAGCTCCCTTTGCCGGTAAACCCGTAATCCGGGAGCGGGAAGCCGGCCTGTAAGCTCATAAGTTCCGCAAGCCAGCGAGCAAGGCGTCCGTTGCCTTCACGGAACGGATGAATCAACAACAGTTCGGCGTGCACCTCGGCAATCCGCCGCGCCACTTCCGGCAACGGACCGGGCCGGCATGGCGTTTGTCGGGCGAGCAAGTCGCGCTCGAACGTCGTCATATTCTCCGCGATGCGAACGGCGGGCGGCCAACGGAATGCACCTTTCTGCAGTTCCACTGTCCGGTACTGGCCCGCCCACGAATAAATCCTTCCCAACCAGTCGCGGTGCATCTGGCAGATGGAACGTGCCGTGAAACGCGTGTCAGGGGTGATTCTTCGCAGGTAAGCCTCCTGTGCGTGCACCAGCGCCGCATACTCAACTTCGTCCATCTTGCCCTTGCTTGTGATGCCGAGCAGATTACGCAAGACCTGCCGACGCGATCCGGACTGGAACTCAGCTTCCGGGCCTTTCGGTGTGGTGTAGCGACTGATATTTTTCTTAGCCGCCATAGCTGAGGGAAAGAAATTCTTCGTGCAACGCAGCGGCAGAGTAGTCGGGCACCACATCCTGACGCCACCGACGCAAGTCTGCGATGAGGGCATCTGCCCCCGCGGGAGTCTTGAAGTCCAGTTTCTTTACCTGTGAACATTCCTTCGTGGTGGGACTGGTGGAGTACACACGGTCCAGAAACGCCTCTGCTTTTCTTCGTAGCGCACTCACGCGGGCGTCGCCGTCGCCTTTGTCAAATCGCCTGTCCAAATCCTGTGTGAGGAGGCAGTACTTGATATTGTTGTCCCTGAGTGCCAGCGCCCAGAAAAGCACGGCATCATTCCGGCTGTGATCGCTTGTTTTGCAGTTTAGCAGGGCAAACGCCTTGAGGGTGCCAGTCTGTTCCCTCGTCAGGACAACAATATCTGAGTCTGGCCACACGCCGGTGGTCGTTTGCGTGCATCGGCGGTTCGCCTTCAATGTCAAAAAACTTACGATGTTTGCCGCCTTCGGACTGGTCTTTAGCCGGTCACCCTTCACGGCAAGAATACCTTCGCCATTGAGACTGTGGTTTATAAAGTTGCGCATAAACGACTCGAAATTGTTACCGCTCGCAGCGACCCAACTCTGGCGCGCCTGGTTCGCGTCCGCCGTATTCACCTTTTGATAATGGGTGATGTAGACATATTGAGCCGTAGGCATCACTTCTTTCTCTGGTAGGCCCAAAGCCTGCACCAAAGTCATGATTTTGCCCACATCTGCGACAGCATTCCTGCCAAAGTCCGTGAGTTCGCCTTTGATCTGGTCGTAGTGGGCGGAAGCGCTCATGGCGAGGAGCCCTCAGTGGGCCGCGAGCCCTTTATTTCTTCCGGGCCTTCCTAGGAGCCGCGTGTTTCGGTTTGATCTCGGTAATCGAAGTGGCGGCAACTACCACCTCGGACTTGTTGGTCTCGATCTCGTCAAGGCGCATTTGCTTCATCTCATTAGCTACGCGCTCAGCAGCGATCTCGCAGTACTTCTTGGAAAGATCGAGGTGGACGAAATGACGGCCGGTTCGGTGGGCCACGGTGGCCACTGTGCCAATGCCGCCAAACGGGTCGAGTACAACGTTCCCGCGATAACTGTAAAACTTGATGAGGCGGTATATGAGTTCTTCGGGGAACGGTGCTGGATGGCTATTCTCTTTGGCTTCTGGTGCCTTTCGTCCCCGGCGTGGTGGATACAGGCTGTTCAGGAATGGCTGCCGGCTGCGAGTCTCGGGCTGGATTGGCCAGAATGCATCGGAGAACTTGATGAATTCCTCGCCGGTAATGTCCGCGTCGGCTTTGTTGCCCTCCAGCGTCCAAGATCCTTTCGAGAACACGAGGACGTATTCCCAACTCGGCACCATGTGCGGATTCCGTGGGCTTTTCCACGAACCCCACGCGGTCCGGCGACGCATGGTCTGTTTGTACCAGAGAATCTCCGTTCGCATGATGAAGCCGAAACGCATCAGGTCACGCGTCATGTGATAGTGGATCGGGCGAAAGTCTTTGATACTGGTAGGGGCGATGTTGAGGGCAAAACGGCCACCCGGCACGAGGACGCGGTATAGTTCGCTCCAGAACAAGGTGAGCCACTTCAGGTATTCGTCGTAGGGCATCTTGTCGTTGTGGGAGTCGTATTGGAGGCCGACGTTGTACGGGGGTGACGTAATGGCCAAGTGGATGCATTCGTCCGGCAACGCGTGCAGCACGGCCCGCGAATCACCGCAGATAATCTGATCCTTCCACCATTCGCCCCCCGTGGAAGGGGGCGGAAAGTTGAGGATGCTTGGCAGTTGTTTCATGGAATCACTGACGCACTGAATACAGTAGCTTTTTAGCAGAACGTACGGGCAATGCCACTAACAAAGTGCACACGCCTTCAACCGGTGCTTTCTCCGCAAGTACCCGGAGCAGTGGGAGCGTGCGCGCGACCGGCGTGACCCGTGCCTGCGGCAGTACAAGTTCCAGCCGCAAAGCGGTTAAGACCCGACTTGGTTTCGTCACCCGCACCGGTCCCCGCCGAAGTAGCCCACTGCCAAGACAGAGGCGACAATTGCGCAGCCGCATTCACCACCAAGCCCGGCCATCGGTTTTGCCGACAAGCCAACCCGCCTGTGTCCTCGTCCACCGGCACCGTGACACCATTTCGCGCCTATACGCCTCGCCCGTGCACCGACGATTCCCTTGCCGGCACCGTATTGCAACCACACTTCTAGCGCTGAAAATGATGTAAGTGCTTGCAAAGCAAGGTGCATTTTTGACGTAACTGCTTGCAAAGCAACGAGTGATTTTCTCCAAAACCATCCTGCCTCACACCAGAACCACCCCGCTTTCACCCGCAAAACCAACCGCTTGCACCTCAAAACCGTGCTGTTCCACCATGTCGGCACATCGACCATACTGTCAAAGCTCCCGCCTCAACCGCTTCAACTGGTCTTTGATGCTCGTCCACCTGGCTGTATCCTCGACTGCTTGCGTGTCGCCGCTCTCGGCTCTTTGGAGCATGTTTATCCGCCAGTCGTCAGCAAGATTAACCGGGTTTTGATACCGGGGCTTGAGTTCGTTTGTAAGCTCTGAGAGTTGGCCTCTGGCGGTATTGAGGTCATTCTCGATCTGGCCGCGTTCCCGCCCTTTGACGACGGACGGGGGGTTCTCTTTTATTTCTTTTTTCTTCTCTCTTTGGGTGCAACCCGCTTCACCAGTGGAGGTGCAATCCGCTTCACCATGCGGTGAACTCCCCTTCACTGGCTCCAGTTGTTGGGGTGCAATCTTTTCACCAGCCGACTCGGTCCACGGATGCCGCAGCAATTGGAAGACATTGCTTTTGTTACGACGGCGCTTCAGTTCCACCAGGTTGTGATCTACCAACTCCTTGACGGCATTCATGGCCGTCCTTCGGCACTTGCCGACCTCGGAGGCGAGTGTTTCGTAAGATGGCCATGCCAGCCCAGCATTCTTATTCCCTCGATACTGGAGCAAGCGTGCGTAAACCAGTTTCGCTGTGGATGACACTTCACGACGGCGGCCCAACCAGTTGGGGCAAGGGGCAAAGGTCTCACGTAACGGCGCATCGCTCATACTATAGCGTATAGTCCGTCGCGTCATTCATGGATTTATCCGGCCCATCCGGCGTTTGCGCGGCGGGACCGGCTCGCTGATAACGTTCCCGTCCTCGAAGTGGCGGTGCCGCGGGCGCGGGGTGCCAACCGGCATCACCGCGAACTTCTCAAGTGCGGCTTCGATGTCCGCACGCTTGAAAAGAATTGTTCGCCCTACGCGATAGAACTTAATCAGTCGGCGAGCCTGCCAGTTCGACAGGGTGCGGCGACTCACGGGCAGGACGGTTATGACTTGATCGGCCCGAAGGTACATCGGTGCCACCGCTGCCGGCGTGTTCGTCTCAGAGGTGCGCGGTGATGTCAGTTCGTGCGTCACGTTGCCGAAAGATTACGGCAAGCGAACGCGCAATAAAATTGGGGGTTCTGAAAAGAATTCCCCGAAATTCAGGGTTGCGACTTCTTGGGACGCCCGGGTTTCCCCTGACTTGATGTGATTTCGTAGTGCCTGTGCCACTCACGAATTGTCTTGCGGTCACATCCCAACGCGCGGGCTAACCAGGATGTTGGCACAGGGGGGGGTGTGCGGCGTAGTTGGCCGCTTTCGTCTTTGCCAATCACCCGCAGATAAACCGCGCGGCGCGGATCAACGCAATCGTGTCCCTCGCGAATCAGTTTAACTTCAGCCACAAAGAGACGAAGCTGGCGTAGGTCTCGTACGTCTCCTGTTTCAAGGGCACATCGGTATATATTTCCGACGCGCGCATCGATCTCCGCAAAGAGCCTCATCTGTGTGCGGGTAAAGGCTGCATCCTTCCGAAGCCAACGGTAAACTTCCTTGTCTCTCGATTTGTCCTTCTTTGCACCCTTCAGCAGCTCGTCTAGCGTGTACCCGATTGGACCCTTCGGATTCACCCTTTTACCACGCGTAATGGTAAGCCATTTGAGTAGCGAATCTGTCCAACGAGTGCCCAGCTCCCGACGTTCATTGTCAAGTGCCTTCCGCTGCTCATCCAGCTTGAGCCAAGCCCCCGCAATCTCCGGAAAACCCCTGGGGAGGTCACCCCGCGTCGCCTTACGATACAAGTTGTCCCAACTGGCGCTAGGGTCGATCTCTTTTGCCAGAACTCGTCCGGTTACTCGTCCGCGTTTGCCTTTCGATTGCATTCCGCCCCCCTTTTATCCATTCGCCACAGCCTTCATCGCTACGATCTTTCCGGCGGCGTCGGCAGCCGGTCGCAGTGCCCAAAACCTCTCCGCGTCGGACTTCTGGACAAGCGCCTTGTAGTGATCGTGGACAATGCGAGGGTTACTGTGGCCCATGAGAAACGCCGTTCGCACGGTGTCGTTGTAAGCGGCTAGGTGATAGCTGGCAAACGAATGGCGCAAACCATTCTGCGGCCACTCTTTCACGTCGGCAGACTTGGCGAGCGCGTTCAACGCCTTACGGAAGTCCGGCACGTCCACCACTGGCCCCCGCTTCTTGCCGCACAACGCCAGCCATGGTGCTAGGGTGTCGCTGATCTCCACAACTCGGCGGCTGCGTTTCTTGGCGATGCCCGCACCCACAACAACGGCTCTCTCCGACAGCTTGACCGCTGACCAGTCCAGCCGCAGAAGCTCGGCACTCCTAATCCCGGCAAAAAGCCCGATGGCGACATACGGCAGCAATCCCGCTTCGTCGGCGTGTTCCAATAGGCGGGCCGCTTGCTCGACAGTGAAGATGCCCGGCTCGCCTGCTTCCGGGGTGGGGCGGGTGATGCGTTCGACAAGATTCACGTCGGCCCATTGGTGCCGAATCGCGTACCCGTAAAGCTGGCTGACTTTCGTGGCGTAGTTAATCCGTGTTCGCGCCGTTTGCGTCGGGTCGTCAAGCCACTGTTTCAACTCGGCGAGGCTGATACCGGCAAGCTGCCGTTTTCCGAACGTGCGGGAAAATCGCTCCAGACGCAGCCGTAAGTCCTTGACGGTGGTTTCGCGACGGCCCGCTGATTCGGCTTCCGCGACCATGCGCTTGACGATCTCCGACACCGGGGGCGCGTTGCGGTAGGCCAAGACGTGCTCAACGTAGTAGGTGACGGCTTCCGTGATCGTGGCCGCGTAGGGTTTCAGCATTTCGCCACAGTTGACCGCCTCGACGCGAGCGGCAGCGGGCAAGGCGAATGCGGCAGCGCCTTCGTTGTCCCTCTGCTGACGGATTTGCGCGGCGCGGGTTTCCGCTTCCTCTTTGGTGGGGAACGTCTCGCGGATACGCTCACCTTTGAGCATACACGCGACTTGCCAGCCAGTCCCTCCGCTGGTATAAGTAAGTCTGTGAATCGGCGGCCAAAGTTTCTGTTTCGTCTTGGTGGTTGTCATGGCAACGTATCCCTTTCGATGCTTCACTTTGCCATATATTGCCAAGTGCCGTCAACACAATTTTCCTAAGTCATTGGTGGAGAGGTGGCCGAGTGGTTGAAGGCGAACGCATGGAAAGCGTGTTTACGGGAAACTGTAACGTGGGATCGAATCCCACCCTCTCCGCCAGAACCGAAAACCGAATCAGCTAAGAAACAC
>PLTX01000113.1 GCA_003164675.1 Verrucomicrobiota bacterium
GCACCATCACTGTGCCTGCCCCGTAGACATGGGGATGGGAAAAATCCCACCGACGAAAGAAGGCGATGGCAAACGGCAAAGAAAAGCAGAGGCGGCAGAATGACGGCAGCGAAACGTCGCGCGGCGAAGGGCCGTGGTGGAAAAGGGATGGTCAAAAACCGTCCGGCCGGTCGCAGTATCATGAAGACGTAGCGACTAATTAACCGTCAGGAGCAAGACTCGCAACGCGCCGGGATTGATCATCTGACCCGGCGCGTTGCCATTTCTCGGGGGAGTGACCGGCTGCGCCAGCAGTCGCTACACGCAAAGCACAGGCGAACGGATTGATGACCGTGCCACTTCTTCCCGGGTGAGCGCAGCACTGGCAGAGGTCCGGCAATACAAGCATTTCGACACGATCGAAGTCACGCCGGACGACTTCCGCGCCTTGATGCAAGAGCGTGCGGACAAGGTGCGGAATTATCTGCTGCAGACCGGCCAAGTCGCCGCCGAACGGATGTTCATCGTTGCGCTCAAACCCGTCGATCCATCATACCAAGGGCAAAGCCGAGTGGACTTGTCGCTGGAGTGAGTATTGGAGGTAGGGTTTTGCCCCATAGCGAAGGGTCAGCCCATGGCGTAGCGTGCTTCCAACCCAAAGATGTAACAACAGAAGGAAGGAAGTGTCATGAGAGTATCATATCCATTGGTGCTTTTAGTGGCTGTGGCCGCCCTGGTGGGCAGCAGCACACCATTGCGCGCGTCCGAGACGGATGACCGCGTCGAGTCCTCGTTCAAGAAGACCTACATCTATAAGACGTATCTGAAGGACGAACATATCAAGATCAGCTCCAAGGATGGAGCCGTCACCTTGTCGGGCGACGTCTATAACGCAACCCACAAACCGATGGCCCAGGACACCGCCGCAGCGTTGCCCGGGGTCACGAGCGTGGACAATCGTATCACAGTCGTAGGCGACCAACCCGCCGAGAGCTCGGATACGTGGATCAGCATGAAAGTGAAAGCGGCACTGCTGTATCGTCGTAACGTCAGCGGCACCAAGACCGAGGTGTATGTGAAAGATGGCATGGTGACATTGAAAGGCGTGGCCGCCAACCAGGCCCAAAAGGACCTGACCACCGAATATGCCAAAGACATCGACGGTGTGAAAGGCGTGGAGAACGAGATCGTCGTCTCCAAGAACCTGGATACACGCGGCGAAACAACGGGCGAAAAGATTGATGACGCATCGATCACCGCCCAGGTCAAGGGATCGTTGCTGTCGCATCGCTCGACCAGCGTGCTCAACACCAAGGTCACGACCAACGATGGTGTGGTCACGGTGAGCGGCAAAGCCAGGAACGAAGCCGAAAAGGCTTTGGTCACCAAGCTCGTCACCGACATCAACGGTGTCCAGAGCGTGGTCAACGACATGACGATCGAGGAGGCCGCGCCCAAGAACAACTAGGCGTTAACTCACTGCTCGCTGGTGCGAGGGTAACCGGGCGCATCAGCCGTCAGTGAATCCAAGGCGAACTGAAAGGAAAACAGGCATGAAGACAGAACACGCAGGAATGATTGAAACGGTAAAAGATGAAATTGTTGCCGCGATCCAAGGGACGGGTGACATCGTCCAGGCGACGGTGGACACCATCACCAAAACGCTCGCCGCAACGTTCAAAGATTCCGGTAAGGCCGGCACGTCCGCAACCGATGCCATTGCCGACGTCGCGAGCGGTGCGATCCGTGGCGGCGTGCAGGTCGGCGCCGACCTGGGGCATGCCGCGAAAGGGATCATGGTCGGGGTACTGCGCGGCACCAAAGAGGCTGGCACGAAAGTCCTGGATACCATCAGCCACACCGCCCATGTCACGATCCGAGACACGGCCGCGGTCGGTGGCAACCTTGGGGCCGCTGCCACCGGTCTTGTTGAAGGGGCGATTGCAGGCGCCAAGGAAGTGGGAGTCAGCGTTGAGGACGCTGCGTCGGCGGCAGCCGATGGGGCCTTGAAAGCGGCCGGCAAGGTAGGCTCGACCGCCGTGGAGACGGTTCGCAACGCGGTGACCAAGACCGCGCATGGCGCCAAGGTCGTGCTGAAACAATCCAAAGGTGGCCGGCCAGTAACAAGTTGAGGGCGTGTTGCCCAAACGAGTTTTAGCGCGTTTTGGTGTAGCGGCGCTTCTATGAAGCGCCGAATTTGTTCGGAAAATCAACGGCCCGCGCTTCGCAGCAGCGCGGCTGCAACAGCAAAAGGCATTTGGGCAACAGGCCCTTGACATTAGACCACTGCCCGCTGGTGCGAGAAGTAAATGGGGCACCAGCCGGCAGTGAAAAACAAACCAAACTGCAAGGGAGAATCATATGTTGTGGACGATTGCTGTAGTACTTCTCGTTCTGTGGGCGCTGGGACTGGTGACCAGTTACACGATGGGAGGGTTCATTCACCTCCTGCTGGTGGTTGCCATCGTCATGGTCCTGATCAACATCATTAGCGGACGGAGAGCCATGTAATAAAGTGGTTAAAGAAGAAAAGGGAACCAGAGGTTCGAAATGAATTCAAAAACGATTGCAGTCATACTGATCGCACTCGGCATCGTGGTGCTTGCCTACTCGGGCATCACGTACACGACAAGAGGAAAGCCCGTCAACATTCTCGGCGCGCGCATCGAGACCACGCAAAGCCACTTCATCCCCCCAGTGGCCGGGGCGCTCGTGCTGGCCGGTGGGATCGTGTTGTTCGCCGTGAATCCCAGGAAAACCTGAGTCAAGGCGGAGATGACGCGCCGTCGACAGGGTAGTGGAGGGATATCGTACGGGTGATTGATGAAATCGCGGAGCGTCGTGCGCCCATGATCCGCGGTCACTGTCTGACTATTGCCCCGCGTCCATAAGGCGAAAACTTACCGATCGGACCTGCTGATTTTCTGTCGGCGCGCGAGGATAGGTCCTTGAAGAGCACGACCCATCCATTCGAGGTAGGGTTTTACCCCATACAAAGCGGATGGCACACGGCGCACAATGTGACAGACAAACTTGTGGACGAGCCATCTCAGATTCGGAAAATTGCATTTCTCGGCGATTACCTGCCGCGCAAATGCGGCATCGCCACGTTCACGTCCGACGTGCTTTCCGCCGTGGCGGCCGAGCACCCGCAAACACAGTGTTTCGCTGTACCGGTGAATGACATCCCGGGCGGCTATGAGTACTCCGATGTAGTTCATTTCGAGATCGAGGAACAGGATTTGTCATCCTACCAGCGCGCCGCGGATTTCCTCAACATCAGCAATGTCGACATCGTCAGCCTGCAACACGAGTTTGGGATTTTTGGCGGACCGGCGGGAAGCCATCTGCTGGCGTTATTGCGCGAGTTGAGAATGCCGGTCGTTACGACGCTTCACACAGTACTGCGCGAGCCCAACGCCGACCAGCGGCGTGTGATGCAGGAACTCATCACGCGATCGACGCGGTTGCTAGTCATGGCCGAGCGCGGACGGCAGCTATTGCAGGACGTTTACCAGGCGCCGCCGGGCAAGATCGATTTCATCCCCCATGGCATTCCCGACATTCCATTTGTCGATCCCAACTACTACAAGGACCAGTTTGGCGTGGCGGGGAGAGTGGTGTTGCTGACGTTCGGGTTGTTGTCGCCGAACAAGGGAATTGAGCATGTGCTCAACGCACTGCCGCAGATCCTGGCGGAGTTTCCCGACGTGGTGTACCTCGTCCTCGGGGCCACGCACCCAAACGAAGTGCGCGAGCAAGGTGAGGCCTATCGTCTGCGACTCGAACGCCTCGCCAAGAGGAACAAAGTCCAGAAGAACGTCATTTTTTACAACCGGTTCGTGGAACTCGATGAGCTCAAGGAGTTCATCGGCGCGGCGGATCTGTACATCACGCCGTATCTTAACGAAGCGCAAATCACCTCGGGCACGCTGGCCTACACGTTTGGGGCTGGCAAGGCCGTGATCTCGACTCCCTACTGGCACGCGACCGAGTTGCTGGCCGACGGGCGCGGCGTGCTGGTGCCGTTCGGCGACGCCAAGGCGATTGCCCAAGAGGTCATTGGCTTGCTGCGCGACGACACGCGGCGGCACGCGATGCGCAAGAACGCGTACAAGCTCGGACGCGAGATGGTCTGGAGCAACGTGGCCCGGCTCTACATGCGCTCATTCGAACTGGCGCGGATCGAGCGCGCGGTGTTATCCCGAAAATCGTTTGCCACGAAGACGCTCGACCAGCAGCCACGAGAGTTACCCGAGTTGAAACTGGATCACCTGGCGCGGATGACCGATTCGACCGGACTGTTTCAACATGCCCTTTTTACCGTGCCGAATTTTTCCGAAGGCTACTGCACGGATGACAACGCCCGCGCCTTCATTCTCGCTGTCCTGCTGGACGAGTTGGGAGAAGGAACAGAGCGCGTGCGGACGGTGGCGACGATCTACGCGGCGTTTCTGCATCACGCGTTCGATTCCAAGACGAAGCGGTTCCATAACCACATGAGTTTCGACCGTCGTTGGCTCGATGAACAGGGCTCTGAAGACTCTCACGCGCGGGCGTTGTGGGCACTGGGCATGGGCGTGGGACGCTCGCCCTACCGGAGTTTCCAGGTCATGTCGGGACAAATCTTCGCCGAGGCGCTGCCGGCGGCGATCGAGTTCACATCCCCGCGCGCGTGGGCGTTCAGCCTGCTTGGCATTCATGAATACTTGCAACGGTTGAGCGGCGATCGGACCGCCAGCCAGATTCGTGACACGTTGACCACACGGCTCATGGAGCTGTTCCATCGGACCGAGCAGCCGGACTGGCCGTGGTTTGAAGACGTGCTTTCCTACGACAACGCGAAGCTTGCGCATGCCCTGATCGTGAGCGGGAGAGCCACGGGACAAAAGCTGGTGTTTGAGCGGGGGCTGCAGGCGTTGCGCTGGCTGGCGGAAGCGCAAACCGCGGAGAGCGGCGACTTCCGCCCCATCGGCAGCAACGGATTTCATCGGCGAGGCGGGCCGCGCGCGACATTCGATCAGCAACCCATCGAAGCGCAGGCCATGGTGTCCGCCTGTCTCGAAGCCTATCGGGCCACGTCGGACGCGTGGTGGTATGCGGAGGCGCAGCGCGCTTTCGATTGGTTTCTCGGCTGGAATGACCTCGGCCTAGAAGTCTACTCGCCGAGCACCGGCGGTTGCCGCGATGCGTTGCACGTGGACCGCGTCAACCAAAACCAGGGCGCGGAATCCACCCTGGCCTTCCTGCTCTCGCTGGCGGAAATGCAACTCATGCAAAACGCCGTCACCGCGTTCAATCAGCCGATTTCCTAGGCACGATCACCCGATGCGGGCAACCAACATCCGACGCACCAATGTTATTCTTTATCCGGACCGCTCGCGGGTGCTGCTCCGTCCATTCCTTCTGACGTACGACCGGCGAGCGATCAGGCTTTGCGCCCAGGTCACGGCCCTTTCCGAAAGCGACGTCCACACACTGCTACAGCAGGTACAGGCCGATTTTGGGGATCGCCACGTGAAAATCGATGAGTTCCTGAGACGGCGGTTCGACCGGGTCCGTCCCTGTTTGCGAACCAACGAGGAACCGTCGGACGAAAGGAAGTTGCTACTCGGAGCGTATTTCAGCCATGAATACTCGCTCGAAGCCGCGGCGCTGTTCAATCCCTCGATCGTGCCGCACCTGGACCAATCGGATCTTCCGTCGGGCTCGTTACGGTTCATTCTCAGCCTGCGGGCGACCGGCGAAGGTCACATTTCCTCGATCACCTTTCGCACCGGGTATTTGGACGCCGATGGCAACATCACCATCAACGCGCCCACGCGGTACTGCCTTGAGCCGGCACAAGTGCCCAATACATCGTACGAGAAAGCGTTGTTCAACCGGCAACTTCATGAACAGGGTCTGGCAGACGACTTTAGCCGCGAGGTGTTGCAAGTCCTGGGCGACTCATTCACGCTGCCTCAGCTGCGCAGCAGTGTCCTGGCGACCGTGAAACACCTTCGGGCTCGTGATGAGGAACGACAAGCCGCGGCGCGAAAAATCCTGATGCTGGCCCAATCGAATTACGAGGTGCAATTCGCGCCGGACACACGCCTGTCCGAACGCGTGTTGTTTCCCACCACACCGTCGCAGAGCAACGGGATCGAGGACGCCCGCTTTGTTCTGTTTCACAACGAGGACGGCACGAAGACCTATTACGCCACGTATACCGCGTACGATGGCAAGTTGATCCTGCCGCAATTCATCGAGACGCCCGACTTTCTCCATTTCAAATTCATCACGCTCAACGGTCCGGCGGTGCAGAACAAGGGCATGGCGCTGTTCCCGCGAAAGGTCAATGGCCGCTACGCCATGCTCGGGCGCCAGGATTCCGAGAACCTGTACATGATGTATTCCGACCATTTGCATTTCTGGCACACGACGCAACTGCTCCTGAAGCCGAAATTCCCATGGGAATTCATCCAGTTGGGCAACTGCGGCTCCCCGATCGAAACCGACGCGGGCTGGCTCGTCCTGAGCCACGGTGTCGGGCCGATGCGGAGGTATTGCATCGGCGCGTTCCTGCTCGACCGGGACGACCCGACTCGGGTCATTGGCCGGCTGCGCGAGCCACTGATCAAGCCCAACGAGAACGAGCGTGAAGGCTACGTGCCCAACGTCGTGTATTCCTGTGGCAGTCTCCTGCGCGGCCGCCAACTCATCATCCCCTACGCGATGTCCGACTACGCCACCACGTTTGCCACGCTGCCGCTCGATGACGTACTGGCTGCGATGGAATAAACGCCGCGCTGTGGTCGTCCGCGACACGGTAGGGTTCTACCCCATGGCGCACGGTTGGCTACATGGCGTAGCGTGCCTCTGTCTCGTGATTACACCAAAGAAACGACATAGAGTCAGCAAAGTTACCCTGACAGGTCTGATGGGCGGATTCTTGGTAGTGGCCGCGGTCGCGACGGCGTCCGATCCACTGGAAGGTGTGAAACGGTTCAGTGATTTTGCCGCAACCGATCTTCGTCACGTACTTGACGGTGACATTCTCGGGGCCCGCGGTTCGCTGATGAATTTCCCCACCGGGCTCTCGGCGCAGACCTGTTTCGTGACGCCGGAGGCGGCGGCGGAGACGGCCCGGCGATTGCGGGTCTGGGATCCATTGCCGCACGATGCGCTGAACGTGTTCGCATATTAAGCGATGCGTGGGCGGTGCGAGGCTGCGGATTTTCAAAGCCTGAACCTGAAGTCGAATCAGGGCGCCATCCGTTGGTTGTTGGACAAGACCCTGGCCACCACGGCCGACAAATCCGATCTCAACTTGACACGCGCCGAAGCGCAACAGCTGGCGAACTGTGCCAGGAGCAATCCCGATCCGCAAGACATCGGCGCCTGTTGGGGGGAATTGTTGCACGAACGCGCTGCGGCATTCCAGCGGGAGGGGTTCGACGGCCTGCCGCCGTACGAAGCCAACGGCGTAACGGTGTCACCGGGGACGCAGCTCCGCGACATGTTGCGCGACCAGCCGGCAGTTGCCCGGCAGTTCGCAACACTGCTGCGGGAGAGCGGGCTGCTGGGTAGCGAGCGGGCAGAGTCGCTCACGCCAACGCTATACTGGACCCTGTTCGAGGCCAACCATCACGCCACGTTGAGCCTCGGGGCCATCTATTTGTTGCCGCAGGATGATCACTACCAACTCATGGACGTGCAGTATTACGTCAGCGGCAAGTACTACGCGGCCGCGACACTGAGCGAGATCTGGCCGATCCGTGTCGGTGAGAAACTTGGTGCGCTGGTCTGGCGGGGTGATTTCGTTGCCGCGCCGACGTTGGCGTTCACAAAGGGAACCGATCGAATCATCTACGGCGCGATCCTGCTTCAGGAGGTCAAGAAGGTGGTTCGTTGCTTCCAGGATGATTTGAAGGTGAAACAGCTCCGCTAACCGCTGCTCTGCGAATCTGAAACCGCAAGGTTTGCAAGCAGTTCAAAGGAGAGAGGCGGGCGGAGCGCTTCGGATCCATCACGGGTATCTCCCGCTGGCTGTTGACGCTACGCTTGACTTGCCTTTCATCGCGTTGGAAAATCCCACGGTAAACGTCGGTACGGCTTGAACAGCAGGGGCAGTCACCAACATAAGCGAGCGTTTGATGCGCGCGGGTCATCCGGGCTGCCTTCACGATAACAACGCCATAAACATTGCAACACAATCGATTTGCGCGGACAATTTCCATAGAACCCTAAAAATAAAAGTCTGCGCCTGTAGCTCAGTTGGATAGAGCATCGGATTTCTAATTCCCACCGACAATTTTAGCCTGTGTTCGCTCACGTTTGCTGGAGTCCTCTAGCCCAATAATCACCTAGGTTTCCGGCCTTTTGAGCGTTTGCTCGCATTTGCCTGAAACCACTCAAATTCAGCCGCGACATTGCAACAAAACATTGCAACACGTAATTCATACGCCACGGCACGCTGCACGTCTCAGGCCACAGTAAGCTTGCGAACTCTGCGCCCGCTCTTGACATGGGTGGGATTTCCCACCATATTACCACCATGCCAACTACTATTATGCGGCGACGGAAACCAGCCCGCGGCATCACCGTGGTCGCTGACTACGACGTGGCCGCCGACGCCAAGAAGCGGATCAGCCTGCGGAACGCCACGACGAAGTATTACCGCGTCAAGGCGCTCTCCAACGGCTGTTTTCTGCTGGAACCGCGAGTGCTGGTCGCGTTAGACGCCATACCGGCGCGGACGCGCAAGATGCTGGATCAGTCCGTCAAGAACTTGAAAGACGGGGTGGCCTCACCGCCGATTGACCTGACACCATTTCTGAAGGAGTAAGGGCGGCGTGGCATTTCGCATCCGCATGGGTGTGCCGGAGATGGAGGCGTATTGGAACGACATCTCAACCCGGAAACTCGCCAGCAAGCTCGACAAGGACGAGGAGAAATTCTTCAAGAAACTTGTCAAGACTCTGAGATTCCTCGGTCAGAACCCGCGCCATCCGGGGTTGGAGTCGCATGAGATAGACGACCTGACAAGGAAGCGCGGAATCAAGATTTTCCAATCCTATCTGGAAAACAACACTCCGGCGGCGGGGCGATTGTTTTGGGCTTACGGGCCGGAGAAAGGGGACATCACGATTCTGGCCATTGAGCCGCATCCTGAAGACCAGAAGCGCGGGGCCTACCAGCGAATCAAGTTGTCCAACTTGCCTTCCCGTACTCAGGGGCAAGGCATATAATCGTCAGATAACCGTCAGATGAAACCGGGTAATCGTCAGATTTGGCCTGTGCCTTAACCGGTTCCGGAATCGTCAGATGGTCGCCAACTAGCAGCAAACGTCGAGGTCAAACCCGTCATAAACCCGCCAAATCCGCCATTCAACTTCCCGCACCGACCGTTGGGAAACAGGACATGAACAGGACAATGCTCTCGAAGTCCGGAAAGGGGACACAAAGGGGACAAACGAGACACTGGAGAAACCCGACATTGAGCCTGCCGTAAACGGGACACACCTGTTGCTATCGTAGAAAAGTCGAGCGCCTCACCGAAAACCGGATAGAGGCAGGAATGACAGCAATTTCAATCGGCCGAGAGATCGTGGAAGAGGATCAGCGGGGCAAACGTCGCGTGGGGTACTGTTGACAGGCCCAGAGAACATAATCCCAGAGCCGGTGTTGATATCACTCGTGAGAATCGTTGACGCGACCACGGCCTGATTTGTCGGGTCAATTGACCGCAAAGTGATGTTCTTGGAAATTCCGATCGGCGGCGTGTTAGTCCAAGTCCCAGGTGACACTATGACCTCGTCACCGTCGATGGCGGCGTTAATGGCCATCTGGATCGTGGGATAGTCATTGGGAACACTGATGACTGCGCCAAACGTCGCTTGTGTGAAAAATACTGCGACCATTATGCAAAGTGGCGTGTTCAAATTTACATATTTCATCGCGTTACCTCCATCCTTACTCACAGGGATGCCGACTTCTCATTCCGATAAACGAGAGATTCGCTCCGGGAAGCATTTTCAAACCCGTAAACTCAACTGAGGATTGGGAAATAGCTCCGTGCTTACGCGGCTCGTTTAGAAGTCTTGCGGTGTTTCTCTCTTGTTCTGCATCGAGTTTCGTCCGCGAATAGATCGCGCTAGAAGCTTGCCGGCATTGGTTCCTGTTCAGAAGCTCGTCATCCGCTTGGGTCGTATGACCTGGGCGAATCTCAATAAACCGCTGATCAAAGGCGACAGCTAGATGGCCCGGAGTAATCGGTAGCAAAGCGTAATGACAATCGTGCCGATCATTCGTGGTGAAAATCATCGCCGGATTATCTGAAGTTATGAATTCGCTGTCAGCGCTGGGGACGATAATGTTGACTCGCCAATGCGTTTGCAGATGTGACTTCAGTTCGCGCTCGTCTGGAGTTCCTTCACTTCTGCCCAAAAACATGTCTCTGAGGAAAAGAAAGAGTCGCGTCCGGTAGGCTTCGAGATTGTTCTGGGTCGTCAAATTCTGTTGTGCCTTGTTTCGCAGGTGCAAATCGAAAACCATCAGGATCAGGCCGAAGTATTCTTGGAACGTTGGCCTGTGCGCCGCTCCAGCTACAATCTTCCTCACGCATCCATCGTATAAGGTTTCAATCTGGTTGAAGCAATCTTCCGCTTCTTTCGCACACGCGATTGAATAGAAGAACTTGTCGCTGCATTGGCTTTCGACTGGAACATCCCTGTTTATTGATCCGTCAAATCGCCACACCTTGGACTTGCTCCGTTTTGAAGCATCGGAAGAGAAGTGCTTCAAGTAGACGCACGGGAGCCAATGCTGTTTCTGCGGTTGCATACGTTGTTTCCGCATTCTTTAGCCCCGCAACGCGAACGCTTCACACCTGATCTTACGCGCCCTCATGCCGCTTCTACTTCAACGCTTCCGAGATTACTCCCGGCAGAGATTCCCCCACAAGCTCAGACTAGCGCGGCTGGGCGGCCACGCTCGATCGCGTGACCGCCCTCCGCTGTCCTTCATTCACGCCGCGCATGGGTTTGCGGCGGTTTCGGGGCCGCGGCTACAAATGACCCACACTCGAAGAATGCTGTCTTGCACAGCCCATCTACAACGGGCTTTTGCTGAGCGGGGTGATGATGATGGAGGCGACGAAAGGTCTGTCGCGGTCGAGATCGGCATAGCGTTTGGACAGGACGTGGACCGTGGCGAGTTCGTTTTCGCGGAGCAAGTCGGCCAGCCGACCGAGACGCCAGCCCAGAATCACCACGTCAGCGGTGGAGAAACCGAGCGCGAGTTTTTGCGGCGGGGCGTTCTTGTCCTCACCGGCGTCCGGGTTGGGTTCCAGGGTGTAATCAATCAACTGACTCGTGTGGAAGCCACGTCGGCGCTCCTCGTCGAGATGGAACTCGATGCAAGCGCAATACTTGTTGGTAGTGGTATAGCAGTCGTCTTTGGTGGGGTGCATGGGGTGATTGAGGGTTGAAAGTTCAGATACCAATGCCGCGAGAATGCCCGATGTCGCCGGCCGGGGTGATGCCCCAACCGAGTTTGCGGCGCGCAGCCGGTTTTTCTCGGAGAGCTTCTTTGACCGTGCGTGACCGTTTGATTTTCTGAGTTGGTCTGACAGTCACAGGCTGTTTGATGGATTCGGTTTGCGGGAGCTTCTCCGCGACAACTTCCTTTTGCTCAACGCCGGACCGTTCGCGAAGCCAGCGATGCACATCCTCGACCACCTGAGCCAGCCGTTGCACCGAAGATAAACGCGTGGCGCGGAACACTCGCGGCGTCTGACGCATCATGCGCACCGTGCGAAAATCTTGGCCTACCGTCGTTGCCGGGATTACGGTGTCCTGTTCTTGCTGACGTTGCCGCAGGAAACCGAGTTTCGCCAGGTCATCGCGCAGGCCTTGGAGTTCGACGGCAGCCTTGCGTTCGTGCGAATCGGTCACGCGACGCGCGAGCAGTTCGACATCATCGGTGAACACATGAACACACTTGCGCCCGCGCGAAATGGAAACATAGAACTGTTCACGGTTCACCGCGCCGAAGGAGCGCGACGATGCGACCAAGAGCACGTCATCGACGGTTTTGCTTTGTGATGAGTGCGAGGTGACGGCGTAGCCGTGGGTGAAGGTGTTATAAGTGCTGGGCAACTCCCGCCCATCCGCCAGTTTAATACAGCCGTTGCGGATCTCCCGGACTTGCACTCGCTCACCGTTGATGAACTCTTTGCCGTGATTGGCTTGTAGCAATAGCCAATCGCCAACGGCGACTTTCAACTCGCGGGACGCGCCCACGTCGAACGAAGCGGCAGCACCGGCCGGGATGAAATCCATTTCCGTTCCATCGGGACGGCGAACGCGCAAGCCGTTCTCCACGACAGCTACGACCTGCACCGTTTCACCCCGGTCAAACGTTCTCGTCTTACGAACAAACCGCAGGCGTTGACACGGTTCGTACTGGTTAGTATTCTTCTTTTGCGCTTGCGTCCACGAGAACGAATCGAAAACGCACACTGTCTGCTCATCCTGGGTGACGACACCCTCAACTTTCAGAACCTCGCGCACTTTCTCGGTCACCGCCTCAATCTCGGCCCAAGTGGGCGAGACCAGCAATGCGGACCTGCCTTGTTTGGTCGCCGATAGGTATGCCTCAGCCGCCCGCTGGTAAAGCTGCCCATCATCCGTCGCCGCCTCCGTGACCGCGCCAAGTTCCACGAGCTTGGCGAACGCCTTGGCGGTCTGTTTGGCAGCGGCCAGTTCGACGACCTGACGGAAGGCGGCGGGCTTCTGGCGGCGGATCGTGGTTAGTTCACTGAAGCGATAGGACGAGTATTGTTCGAGGATGCGTAGCGCATCGCCACGAGCCACGGAACCGTGCTGGCCGGTGTCGCCGGAGAGCACCGCGCGAGCGCCGGTAGTAGCGGCCAGGTCGAACAGCTTCACCATGTCATCGAGGCCAACCGCGCCGGCTTCATCCAAGACAATTACGCTGCGGGCGGAAAGCGTTTGCTGCATGGCCGGATCCACCAGTAGCTTGGCGAGTGTGACGGCTTCCAGCTTGTCCTTGCGTAGCGTATCAGCAGCGGCAGCGGTCGGAGCACAGAACACAGCCTCAAATCCTCCCTTGCCGAGGACGCCATTCAGCTCGACGAGCGCCGTACTCTTGCCAGTGCCGGCCAAGCCACGGAAGCCGGTGAACCGGTCCGTGCTGGCGAGTACGTGTTCCAATGCGTTGCGTTGATCGGGGCCGAGCCGGTCAGGTGGTTCGTAGCGGCTGGTCATCGGCGCGACCGTGTCGATGGTGGCGTTGACCATACGAATCAATGAAAGCTCCTTGGTGAGAATGTCCCGCGTGGAGAACTCCGCGCCCACGCGCACCAGTTCGGAGCGTTCCGCCAGCGCATTCTTTAGCATGGGCAGGTGCAGTTGGCCACAGCCTTTGACCAGCGCGGCTTCCAGAATCCTGTGTTGCGGCGCGACTGAAGCGCGCTCGAAAACATGCGCGATGCCGTGCTCAACAGCTTCACGTGTCGTGACCCCGTGGGTGAACTCTCTGGACTGGCCGTTGGCCGCTTCGACCACCTTGCGCAGTGCCCGTTTCTCGAAGAAGCCGATTTCCCCAAGTTGTTGGCGGCGCACCTGATCGTCGGATGCTCCCTTGAGTTTTTTGGGGCGGCACTGATGGACAACACGAGCGATCTCCTGCTTGGTCAGTTTGCGACCGAGCTTCATCTCCTGACGTTTCACGGCCACGTCTCGTTCCTGGGACCGTTTTGAGAACCGCTCGATCAACTCAGGGGCGACACCATCAATCTCGAATCCGTTTGCCGCCTTCCGTGTTTGATAGCCGAGATGGTGGAGCCGCTTGGCCAGTTCGTTGCGGTAGACTGCCGTACCGTAGTTGAGCGCACCGAACATATCGCCGGTTTGGAGCGCCTTCCACCGCTTTTCGGTCTTGTCCCAGGTGCAGTTGAACAGGACGAAGTGCGTGTGCAGTTGCGGGTCCAAAGCGCGGGAAGCCGTGTGCAAGAACGCCGCGCCAACCAAATTGCCGGTGGTGCGATCCTGATCCTCGATGCCCGCCTTGCGGATGCGCGTGGCGGCAAACTGCTCCAGCTCGCGCAGCGCCATGGTGGACGCTTCCTTATGGGCCTCGATGATACGCCGGTCATTCATCGTGACCGCGAGAATCGACACCGACTTGGGAGGCGAACAGACGAAATCGAAGTAGAGCCGACGGCTGCGGAATTGCTGCGGAGTGAGTTGTTCGCCAGTCATCGGGTGCAGGTTATCGCAGAGCCGCAGGAACGCTTCTCGGGTGACGGCCTCACCCGGCACCAATCCTAACTGTTCCGCGCCGATACCAATCCAATGCCCACCTTGATCGTGCGCCAATACTTCGCCCTGGGTGTAGTAGTCGTTGTGGGACAGGTGCTCGTCGAAGTACGTCGTGGCAGCGGCTCGATTCTTTTGTGGGATGGCGCTGAACATGGCTGCGGAGGTTACCGAAACCGTGTCGTAAAGTTGTTCCCAAACAGGAACAACTTGGCAGGTCCGCATGTGGTGATATAGGCGGCGTTGAAATGGCCATCTGTCATCGGTCTGCAGTGTCGCACGAAAGCTGGCGTGTGTTGTGTATCTGCTACACACGATAACGAGGTCGGCCGGGCTATAACGCCGCCGATGTCAGCAAGGCTCATGCGGCAAATTGTAACGGGAAGCGTCAGTCCGATTGTTCGCAAGTGCGAACAAGCTGAACGGGCCAAGTGTGGCAAAGAAAAGGAAGAAATGAGCAGGACACTTACCCCGCCTGAGAGCGGTGACGAAATTGCTCGGCGGATGCCGGTCTGGTCGCTTGGTGGACAACGCATGACCGCATCGCGGACTGACGAGCGGACATCGCTTGGACACCGCTCAGATGTCGCTCGGATGCCGCATGGCCGCAGGAGTCGGCGAATCACGCGCGCTGGGATGCCAACCACAAATCAAACCAAGGAAATGACCATGAGCACAACGATTGATTATACGAAACTCGCCGCGACGCTGGACTACGCGGCGGTGGAAAAGAAACTGGAGCAATTGACGCAGCGCGATCCGCCGAGGAAGCGCAAGACTGTCGCCGACGTGTTGAAGCCGCTGCGCCAACGGTTGCTGGACCTTCACAGCAAAGGATGGAGTGCAGGCCAACTGGCTGACGAGTTGAAAACTGCCGGCGTGATGGTAAGTCCCGCACGGTTGCGCGAGTGTTTGAACTACTGGGCCGCAGGCGGAGACGGAGCCGCGAGATCGCGCTCGCCCCGCCGATCCAAACGCACCGAGGCAAACAGGCAGCCTACGATTGCGGCGGGCCACTCTGAACGGGGCAACGAGTCTCAGACCGGGCAACGGGTGACGACACGGTGAACGCATCCACGTGGAATCTTTGCCGGTCATTCGCCGGCAGAATGCTGGCGGACCCGGCGCGACGGTCGCTCATATCGCGTCCCGCTCGCCGCGTCCGCCTCGCTGCTAGGGCGCATCGATCGTGCGACGCTGTCCGTGGCTGCGCGTCGCCCGCCACCGACAGCCAGCAGCGACCGTCAGTTGCCGGTCAGGCCCTCCAGGGACAGTCCGTAGTCGCGGTCACACTCTGTCTACGCAACGTCAGTTTCGCAAGCTCCGACCATCCCGCTCGCCGTCTGTGGAGGTTGCCGGGTAATCCCTCACACATCTTGTGTACTTGCTACACAATCACGCGACTTCCCTGTGCTACCGGTGGTCGAATGATTGCGCCTTATCAGTCATCGACTTTGCGTGACGTGCCGTTTCGATTGTACGGCTCGCTGCGCGCCGTCAAGGTTGTGCGTCCCTATCGCCCTGACGCCTCCACCGTGACTGCGCTCGCTCCGCCGGTCGGCCCTGCTTCTATGGCTTCACGCTGGGGCAATCACAGCCGAAATGTTTTTTAGACATGAATGATTGTAACGCAAAACAAGAACTCGCCATGCAGACGAACAATAAGGAATTTCGACTCGCGCTAACGCGACAAGAAACGGCAAAAGCCTTGGGGGTGACACCTATCACGGTTGACCGCCTTGTTGCCCGCGGACTACTGCGACCATGCCGCGCATTGCGGCGACCGCTCTTTCCGATCCCCGAGATCGAGCGATTTCTAAAGGAAACGAGCGCTGAATGACAGCCCTTTGGCCGAGCCGCTCGTTGGACTCGCCCGCCTATTTCCGGGCCGCCATGGGCACCACATTTTCAGGTTCGACCGTGGATGCCCCCCAATTCATGCGCTTGGCCATGGCGGCGCTGTGTTCGTTGCGTAGATGGCCATACGTGCGGGCGACCAAGACGCCGCCGTCTTTGTGGCCCAGCCAACTGGCGATGACTTTGAAGTCAATTCCAGCTTCGATGGCGTTACTGCAAAAGAAGTGTCGGCAAGTGTGGTGTCCGTACTGCGGCAGCCCGAGCTTCTTGCAGGCGCTCTCGATGGCTTTCTTCGCAGAGTCTATCAGGATAATGCGCTCGTCTGGTTTCGTCGGCGCCGGCCGGCGTGACTGTAGCTCCCGCAAGAAATTCTCCATCGCCGGGAAAAGCGGCACAGTGCGTGGCTCGTGGTTCTTTGACCGCGTGATAGTGAACACTTTCAACGCAAAGTCCACGTCGCGCCAAAACATCGGTGGCTTGGAGTATTTGGCATCGCCGACGATCTCCCCCTTGCGGCAGCCGGAGTACGCGAGCAATTCGGCCAAGTCCGCCGAAGCTTTCCCGCCATTATCGCGCATGGTATCAAGCATCTTGCGGAATTGTTCTTTTGTCGGGATGGTGATTGGCTTCTTATGAGGTTTGCACCGTTTGATCTTGCGGGCAGGGTTCTCCATGAGAATGCCATGTTCCGCACCGTAGTCCAGAATGCGCCGCAGGGTTTCGAGTTCGTAGTTGAACGTGCGGGCAGAGCAGGCATCACGGCGGGCCGTTGCCCACTGCTCCAACGTACGCAAGGTGACGTTGCGGACGGTCAATCCGCTAAGGTGTTGGTTGAGGTTTCTTATCACCCCAAGCATTCGGTCGCGGCTGCTCGCTTCCATCGTGCCGCCGGCAATCTCAATCCATCGCTTTGCCAACCCGCCGATCAATTCCTTGGTCTTGGCATCGTATTCGGCAAACGGCAGGTTTTTGGCGCTGTCGCTGTTCAGCCGCTCAACCTTCTGGCGATGTACCTCCCGCCGACGCTTGGCGAGCTCGGGGTCGGTCGTCTTGAGGCTGCGCTTGACTTGCTTGCCGTCGCGTTGGAAAATCGCATAGTAAACGTCGGTGCGGCTTGAACGATAGAGGCAGTCGCCAACATGAACGAGTTTTTGATGCTTGCGGGTCGTTGGGGTGGCTTTCATGGTGAAAACATCCTAACCATTGCAACAAACCATTGCAACACAAAAATAAGACACGGATAATTGACATGGAAGCCAATAAAATAAAGGCTTGCGCCTGTAGCTCAGTTGGATAGAGCATCGGATTTCTAATCCGGCGGTCGGGAGTTCGAATCTCCCCAGGCGCGCCAGTTTCGGGAGCATGAGCATGAACATTCGGGAAGATCGACGGTTTTTTTCGCCGGAAGTCAGACGCGCAATGGTGATGAGTCTGGCAACGGCGCTCCTGTCGGGTTGTTTGGGAAGCGGCGCGACCGCCCCGGCCGGAACTCCCGCTGCACCCGTCGGCGCGCACCTCGAACCGTCGTCGTCGGAAACAGGGGTGGCCAGGGTCGCCTCGGTGAATTCGGAACTCGGTTTTGTGGTGGTCGATTTCTCAGCGCAGACGATGCCGCCCGTGGGAACACGGGTCAATGTCTACCGTGGCGATAAACGGGTCGGCACGGTGCGGATAACCGAGCCGGTGCACGCCCCGCTGGCGACCGCCGATGTCGTGGACGGCGAAGCGCGCGTGGGCGATGAAGCCCGTTAGGCGGAGGAAACGTGCTGACGGTTGCTGAAGCGAAAGAGGTGATTCTGGCGGCGGTCCGTCCGCGCGCTGAGGTCGCCGCGCCGCTGGCGGAGACGCTGGATTGCGTGCTGGCGCGGGATGTGGCGTCCCCGGTCAATCTGCCCATGTGGGACAACAGTGCGGTGGACGGCTACGCGGTGCGCGCATCGGATGTGTCGGAGGCCAATGAGAACAACCCGATTCATCTGCGTGTGGTGACGAGGGTCCCCGCCGGGACAACGGCGAAGGTGACCGTCGAGCCTCGGACTTGCGGGCGGATTTTTACGGGAGCGCCGATTCCGGAAGGCGCGGACGCGGTCGTCATGCAAGAGGACACGCATCCTCATCACGAAGGCTATATTGCGGTGACCGAATCCGTCGAGCCGGGAGAGAACATCCGTCGCGCCGGCGATGATGTGACAAAGAACGAGGTCGTGTTGCGCGCGGGCACGCGGCTGGGGCCCCCACAATTGGGTCTGGCGGCTGCCCTGGGAATGTCGCAACTGGTGATCCATTCACGTCCGCGCGTGGGCGTGCTGGTGACGGGCGCGGAAATTGTCGAGCCGGGCAGGGCCGTGCGCGACAGTCAGGTTTATGATGCGAACAGTTATGCCCTGTGCGCGTTCGTGAAACAGGCGGGATGCGAGCCGGTGGAGCTGGGCATTGCCGATGACACGCGCGAGGATTTGCACGAGAAGATAGATTACGGGTTGAGCGAGTGCGACGCCGTGATTACGGTCGGCGGCGTGTCGGTGGGTGAACACGACCTGGTCAAGGACGTGCTGACGGAACTCGGCTGCGAGCAGAGGTTCTGGAAGATCGCGATGCGCCCCGGCAAGCCGTTCGTGTTCGCCAAACGCGAAGCGAAACTGGTGTTCGGACTGCCGGGGAACCCAGTGAGCGCGGGGGTGACATTCCTGATGTTGGTGCGGCCCGCGCTGCAAAAAATGCGGGGACTGACTGAGATCGATTTGCCGACAGTGACCGCGGAAGCGGCGGAGGATTTTGTGAACAGCGGAAATCGCCCACATTATATGAGGGCCAGTCTGCAGCGGCATGGCGAGAAGTGGCTCGTAAAACCAATGCCGAACCAGGGTTCCCACGCGATTTCGTCGTTCGCAAACGCTGGTTGCCTCGTGGAAGTCCCCGAAGCAACAACGATCCCGAGCGGGCAGTCGGCAAGAGCGATTCGACTTTTCGGAAGCGACTGACAGGCGGTGGATGGGCCACCGTCCAAGCTTGAAAAATCGGCTCCACTTCCCACACTGACTGTCGCCAGGCGCGAGACCGTCCATGTCCCGAACCATCCACTCGCCCAGAGTTTCCCGACCGACATCCGCGATAAAGAATCCGACCGCGCAATCGTTCGCAGCCGCATCCGTTCTCTCTCGGTGCTGCTGTTCTATGAGGCGACGCGTGACCTGCCGCGAGAATCCATGGGAGTGACGACGCCGCTGGCGCAAACGCAAGGTGCGCACGTCGGGGGAAGTGTCGGACTGGCGCCGATTCTGCGGGCGGGACTCGAGATGGTGGACGGAATCCTTGAATTTCTGCCGGAAGCGCGCGTGTAAGCACCTCGGGTTGTTCGGCGACAAGAAGACGCTGGAGCTGGTCGAGTGCTACAGCAAATTTTCCGGGCACAAGCCCGTGGACCTCGCGTTCGTGCTCGACCCGATGTTGGCCACCGGCGGTTCCGCGTGCGTCGCCGTCGCGTGACTCAAGTCGTGGGGCGTGAAGAAGATCAAGTACGTCGGTCTGTTTGCCGCGCCGGAGGGGATCAACAAACTTTCGGAAGCGCATCCCGATGTTGAAATCCACCTCGGGAGCGTCGATTCCCACCTCAAACAGCGCGGCTGCATTGTGCCCGGCATGGGCGACGCCGGCGACCGGCAGTTCAGCGGGGAGTGAATGCCGCTTACGCCCCGAACTTATCGAGCCGCCTGGCGTTGGCCTGCATGTGGCGGATCAGGTATTTTGCGTCGAACACGCCCAGGGAACCGAGATTGGCGGTGCGTTCGGTGAACCGGTCCTGGCCGTCCCAGCCGGCGATCTCACCGCAAATCATCACGGGTTGCGGGTGCCAACTGTGGCCTTTCACGGGCACCGGCGTACTGTGATCACCGGTCACCGCCAGGACATCGACATGGGGCAGAAGTTGACCAAGCGCGGCATCGGCTTCCTCGATGGCTTTGACTTTCGCGTCGAAATTTCCGTCTTCGCCGGCCATGTCGGTCCCTTTCACGTGGACGAAAACGAAATCGTAGGCTTTGAGGGCGTCAACGGCGGCTTCGAACTCCTGTTGCACGGTGTTTGGGCCTTCCACCTTTTTCATGCCGACGAGTTGGGCGAGGCCTTTGTACATCGGATAGATGGCGATCGCGGCGGCCTTGAGTCCGTAGCGTTCTTCAAAAAGGGGAATCTTCGGCTGGTGCGCGATGCCGCGGAGCAGGAAACCGTTGGCGGGCTTGCAATTCTTCAGCAATGGCAGCGCCTGCTTGTAAAATGCCGCGAGCACCTTGGCCGTCTTTGCCGCCTTGGCGGATTTGGTGAGCGGTTTGACCGTGGCAATGGGCAGGCCTTCCCGATGCGGGTCGCTGTCCCCGAGTTGACCTTCGAGTCCCTTGCCGCGAAGCACGACGACGAAGCGATGACCTTTGCCGGCTCGAATAATGACTTCGACGTCGCCGATTTTTTTGATTTTGGCGGCGAGCAGCGTGCATTGCGCCTCGCAAACCTTGGTGTCGATGCGACCGGCGCGGCGGTCGGTCACGATCCCTTTCGCGTCGAGTGAACAAAAGTTTGCGCGCGCGGCCATGTCGCCATGTTTGAGGTCGATGCCAAGCCCGAGCGCCTCGATGACGCCGCGTCCCACTTCATATTCGAGCGGGTCGTAGCCGAACAACCCCAGGTGACCGGGGCCGCTGCCGGGCGTGATGCCGGGAGCGACGGCAATCATGCGGCCCAGCGCCGAGCGTTTGGCCAGAATGTCGAGGTTCGGAGTGCGGGCGACTTCCAGTGGCGTGCGGAAGCCGGTCGACTCGGTGGCGATGTCACCAAGTCCGTCCAAGACGACAAGCGCCAGTTTGGAGTCATTCGGAACCAACAACTTGTGATAGAGTTGATCTGAATTCATGAAGAATCTCTCTGTTTTTGGCTTGAAACCGCCCCCCGTCTAGAGTCATGTTGACACACAACTCCAGGTCCTGTCAAAGACGAAAACTTCTGCAATCATAACGTAGTTGCACAATGACGTAACTGAAAAACCGAGTGAAAGCTTCCTTCCTCGACAAGTTGATCGGCCGGATTGAGCGGGTTGATCCTCAAAGCCTGCAGAGCGTGGTGCTCAAGCTTGCGCGGGAGAAGGGTTTTCTGGAAACGCTCTTCAATACGATCCAAGAAGGCGTGATTGTGACCGACGCGGATGGGCGCATTACCTATATGAACGCCGCCGCGGGCCAACTTCTCGGCATTGATCCCGAGCGGGCGGTGCGTGAGCCGCTGTCGCACTATCTCCGCGACCTCGACTGGCAGAAGATCTGGTCGGCGGACAAGGACGAGTGGCGGAAGGTGTTCACGCACGAACTGGAAGTGTTCTATCCGCAACAGCGTTTCCTTGGGTTTTATATCGTGCCCGTGGCCGACGAGCAAAACTCGGTGGTAACGGGCATGGCAATCATTTTGCGCGACGTCACGGAGACGCGCCAGCGCGCGGCAAGCGCCATTGAATCCGAGAAGCTGTCGGCGATCACCCTGCTCGCGGCGAGCGTCGCCCATGAAATTGGCAACCCGTTGAATTCGTTGAACATTCATCTCCAGCTCATGGAACGGGAATTGAAGAAGTTGCCCGCGGCGCAGGGCGAGCGACTCGGGGAGGATTTGCGCGTGGCCCGCGACGAAATCGCGCGCCTCGACCAGATTATCAATCAGTTTCTGCACGCGATTCGACCCACGCAGCCGGAGTTGCAGCCGACCAACGTAAACGAGGTGGTGGCCGAGACGCTGACGTTGATGGAGCGGGAGCTTGGTGACCGCGACATCCTGGTTGAGCGGGAGTTGGCGGCGGGGTTGCCGCGCATTCTGCTGGATCGCGCCCAACTCAAGCAGGCGTTCTACAACATTATCAAGAACGCGTTACAGGCAATGCGGTCGGGCGGCATTCTGCGCATTCGCACGGAAGCAGACGACACGCACGTCAGCATTTCGTTTGTCGACAGCGGGCACGGCATCGCACCCGAACAGATCGGGCAGTTGTTCGAGCCGTATTTCACCACGAAGCAGAATGGCACGGGTCTCGGGCTGATGATCGTGCAGCGGATCGTGCGGGAACACGGCGGCACCATCGAGGTGGAAAGCGACAAAGGCCACGGCACGACGTTCCGCATCAAACTGCCCATTCACGAGAAGCGAACACGGCTGCTGGAAGCCTCGCGCGACGAAAGCCTCACGACATGACAACAAAACCGCCGAGCATTTTGATTGTGGACGACGAGCGCAACACGCGCGAGGGACTGCAGCGCGCCCTCCATGATCGCTATGACGTCCTGCTGGCCGAAGACTCGCAGAAAGCGATGCAAACGCTCGAATCCACACCGGTCGATGTGATGCTCACCGATCTGCGGATGCCCGGGGTTGATGGGATGGGGCTGTTGCGCCGCGCCATGTCTCTGACCAACCCGCCCGTGTGCATCATGATGACGGCATACGGCTCGATCGAAAACGCCGTGCAGGCGATGCAGGCGGGCGCGTATCACTACGTGACCAAGCCGGTGAACCTCGACGAGTTGGAATTGGTCGTCCAGCGGGCACTCAACAGCCGCCGCATCGAGTCCGAGAACGTCAGCTTGCGCAAGCAGATTGAGCACAAGTTTGGGCTGGAGAACATTATTGGTGAATCACCCCCGATGCAGCAGGTGTTCGAGATTGTGCAGCAAGTGGCGCCGAGCCGGGTGACCGTACTAATCACAGGGGAGACGGGGACCGGCAAAGAACTGATTGCCAAGGCCGTTCACAATCTCAGCCCGCGCAAGACCGGCCCGTTTGTGGCGGTGCACGCCGCGGCGCTACCGAGTTCCTTGCTGGAAAGCGAATTGTTTGGACACGAGAGGGGCGCGTTTACGGGGGCGGTGGAACGGCGGATCGGGCGGTTCGAGCTGGCGGACGGGGGAACTCTGTTCCTCGACGAGATTGGGGAACTGGAGCCGCCGATGCAGGTCAAGTTGTTGCGGGTGCTGGAAGAGCGAGCGTTCGAGCGCGTCGGGGGGTCGAAAACGTTACAGGTGGATGTCAGGTTGGTCGCAGCCACCAACAGGGATTTAAAAAAGCTGGTCAGTGAGGGCAAGTTCCGCGATGATTTGTTTTATCGGCTCAGCGTCGTGACGGTTGACTTGCCACCGCTACGGGAGCGGCGAGATGATATCCCGCTGTTGGTGAAGGCGTTTTTGGATGAGTTCGGCCGGGAGAACAACAAGCAGGTCCGCGAACTGACGCCGGAAGCGTTGAACGTGCTTCTGGCATACGACTGGCCGGGCAACGTGCGGGAATTGCGCAACGCCATTGAGCAGATGGTGGTTTTGGCGCGTGCGGAACGGTTGACGGTGCGTGACGTACCGTCGGCAATCCGCGAGGGGGCGGACCTGAGCAAGATCAATGTGGTCCGCGACGGAATGACTGTCGAAGACGCCGAACGGCTAGTGATCGTGCAGGCATTGAAGGAGACAGACGGGAACCGCACGAAAGCGGCGCAGAAGATCGGCATCAGCCGGCGGACACTGCATCGGAAATTGAAGGAGTACGGGCTCGAGAATTTGCAGGGCGAAGCGAGAATCGGAGAATAGGAGCAGACAACATGGCGCGATCAACGGCACCGGAAGCGACGATCCAGACGGCGGTTTTTCAAATTGAGATTGGGCGGGGCAGGAAGATCATGCATTGGCTGTTGTTGATCCTGCTGGCCGCGACGGTAAGTCTCATTTATACGGCGGGACAATTTCGCGGGCTCAACAAGCGGGAATCGATGGATATGGCCCAATTGGCGCGCAACATTGCGCACGGCCAGGGCTTCACCACGTATGTCATCCGTCCGCTCAGCCTTTGGCAACTCGAACAAAATGGCTGGGACATTCGGGACAAAGCCACACGGGCAAGATTGATTATGAACCACCCCGATATTTGCAACCCGCCGCTGTATCCGATGGTGTTGGCGGGTTTGTTCAAGATACTTCCCGCAAAGGTGTTCACTTACGACTCGGCGGAACACGTTTACTACCCCGAGCGTTGGGTCATCCTGCCGTTCAACCAGCTTTGCCTCTTTGCCTGTCTGCTCCTCACCTACGTGTGGGCGAAGCGACTCTTTGACCGGCGCGTGGCCATCATGGCGGCCTGGCTGATGTTCTTTTCTGACACGCTGTGGTCGTATGGCGTGTCCGGATTGCCGACAAACTTCCTGATGCTGCTGTTCTTGCTGGCAACGTACTGTTTGTTTGTCGCCGACGGCAAACTCAATCCCGACGGACGGCCCGAGAGTGCTTCGGCTGATCCCGCACCAGCACCAGCGACCGGACGGGCAGTGCCCTGGGTGCTCGCCAGCGCGGTGTTGCTGGGGCTGTGCTTTTTGACCCGGTATCTGGCGGCGTTTTTTCTTCTGCCGATGGTCATTTACGTGATGCGCATCTTTCGGGGGTGGGCAGCAGCGATGTGGGCGGCTGTCTATGTGGCGATTTTCGCGGCGGTCGCGACTCCGTGGCTGGTCCGCAACTATCACATCTCGGGCAACACGTTGGGTATCGCGCGGTACGAGTTGGTTGATCGCTCCGGGACGTTTCGCGGAGAAACCCTGCCACGCTCTTACAAACCCGACTTCCGGAACGCTTACTCGTCGCGGGCGCTCTCGACAAAATTCCTGACCAACGCGCGCGTCGTACTGTTGAATAATCTACGCCTCGTCGGCACCGATTTTCTGGTGTTGTTCTTTGGGGCCGGAGTGTTGTACGGCTTTCGCCGGCGCGATGTGTCCCGGTTGCGAGGGTTGGTGCTGGGGGTGATCGCTATGGCCATCATTGCCATGTCGCTCATCGGGTCGGCCCCGGAACGGAACGGCCCGGATGTGGGCGGGGGCAACCTGTTGGTGTTGCTCTTGCCGATCATCGCGGTTTACGGGACCGCGTTCTTTTATTTGCTCCTGGATCGGATACCCTTTCAAATCAAATTGACACGAGGCATGGCGATTGGCGGTTTCGTGTTGTTGAACGTGTCGCCGATGATCTTCACATTGTTGCCCCCTCGTCTGGGGATGTTTCCTTACCCGCCGTACATCGCGCCAGTCGCGCGCTTTGTCTCAGCTCAATTCGAACCCGACTCGCTGGCCTGCAGTGATCTGCCGTGGGCCGTGGCTTGGGATGGGGAACGGCGAACCGTGTGGATCCCGCTGACCCCGGACGATTTCTACGAACTGCATGATTTCGTTGCGCCGAAGGGTTTCCAGTACATGATCCTCACGCCGTATATCATCGACGCCCGCCCGCAAACGGAGGTAGCCAAGGGTGAATACAAGGGATGGGAGTCGTTCCTGCGCGGTCAGGTACCGGCGAGTTTTCCACTCAAGGCCTACAGCCCGTTGCCACCAGACAACGACCAGGTTCTTCTGGCCGACCGTGCCCGCTGGGCAAACCAGAAGAACGTAGCGACCGAGCTTGAAAACAATGTGTTCACCGTGCCCGGCATGACGAATGCCCCCGCGCCTTCCCCGGGAACAACGAACCCACCGCCGAGTTCAACCGGCGCGGCACCGGCACCGGCGACACGCTAGTGGGTTGAGGCCGGGAGCTGTTGGGTCGGATCGGCATTGGGCGACCCGTCGGGATTTGACTTTCGCGAGGGGCGCGACGCGGTTATAGTGGCCCGGCACGCATCCAGGGGAAATGAAACCGGCAGCGGCATTCTCGATCGGGTTGTGGACGGGGGCAGCGGTCATCGCGGCCGTCGGCCTGTTTACCGTGCAGCAATTCGAGCGGGCGCATAGCGGCGCCGCGTCGGTGACGGGTTCCAACCTTGTCGCCGCCAGCGAACAGGTCCAACTTCTGGAACAGGACAATGCCCGGCTGAATGCGGAAGTGCAGCGTCTCAAGGAGACAGCGGCGGCACTGAAAAGCGATCTGGAGGAAAAGTCCACGTTGGAAACCCGTCGCCGCATTCCATTCCGGGTTCCGTTCTCGGAGGCGGAGATCCCGCCTCCGCCCGGCGCCTCCAGCAATTGGATGGAACAGGCCGTGGCCGATGCCGATGCCGGCGCGTTGCCCGAATTGGAAAAAGCGGCGCGCGGCAACAATCACCGCGCCTTGGAAGCGATCGCGCTTTTGGCGGACCGCGACCAGTCGGCAACGCTCACCCGGGTATGGCGTTCGGGCGCGCTGACGCTGCCCAATCTGGTGGATGCGACGCGCTATCTTGCCGCCACGATGGAGGTCAACCCCGACGCGGAGCAACTGTTGCGCGGACTGGCCAGCGATCCCAATACTGATTCGCGCTTGCTTTACGCAGCTGTCGACGGCATCGCGAACCCCGTCTTTCGGGTAAGTTTCGGACGCGCCGCGCCGGTTCCTGCGCCGCCGCATTTCAAACCGGATTACGCAGCGCGGATGCGAATGTTGGAAAGCCTGCGATCGTCCTTCACTGACAACGACCTGCGCGCGTATATCGACCAGGCAAAGGCCGAACTGCAAGCGCGTTGGGCAGAGACAAGTCCGGTGTTGCCGTAATGCGCAGTCGTCCGAATAAGGGATTGCGCGGACGCGGCGAGATGTGCCACGATTTGGATTCGGCAAACAAAGGAGATCTGTGCAAGGTGCCGCGCGTTGTTTTTCGGCGCATCACGAAGGTGTCAACACGCGGGGACGGCATGGCGCCGTTGGGACCCTGAATCGGATGGTGCTAGGCCGGTGAATCGACGCATTCAAAAGCTGGTGGCCGTGATTACCTTGGCGGTCATTGGGGTGAGCTTCGGCCTGCTGGCTTTGCTGCGGGTTCAGGAGGCGAAGGAGTTCCGCCGTCCGCATACCGTGCAGACCTACGGCGGAACGAACTATGTCGTGCAGTTGACGGAAGTCGTCGTGGGCAAGACCGAGACCGGTTGCGTGTTGATTGTGTACCTGCGGTTGAAAAACCCGAATCCATACGACGTGACCTTGCGCCGCAACTGGTTTGTTCTCGCGGACCACGCCAAGGATTACTATCTGCCGTCGACCACCGGCACGCAGACCGAATTGATCAAACTACCCGCCAAGGGTGTCGTGGATCGAGAGATGCTCAGTTTCACGGTTGCGGACGACGCGTTCGCCGGCGCCGTGGCGCTCATGGTGGGCCGGCAGTATATGGTTTTGTTGAAGGACGAGGAACCGTTCGAGGTGCGACTGCGTGACGGAGAGTTCCGGTCGTTCCGGCGACGCCACTGGTAGACGTCGAGGCCCCAGACGTTCATGTGGAAAACAATCAAGTTCTATACGGTCAGCGCTATCATCCTTGCGCTTGGCGGCGCCTGTCTTTACCTGTACTACTTCGGCGGGCGGCGCGCCGTGATGCGTCGCGTGGTGGACGCGCCGGCGGTTGTGCGGGAAATCCAGGAACTGAGCGAATTGGTCACGGTGAGATACAGCATCCAGAAAGTAGTCGGCCTTGAAGAGGAAAAAGTGCCGTTTGGGGCTGAGCGGATCCTGCTGTTGGTGCAAGGGAATGTTCTCGGTGGAGTGGATCTGGCGTTGTTGTCCACGAACGATGTTCAGGTGTCTGCGGATGACGTGGTCACGGCCCGTCTTCCGCAACCGAAGGTCATGCATGTGTATGTGGACGAAAAGCAAACCCGGGTGTGGGACCGCTCCAAGACATGGTGGACGCCGTGGGAGCCCTACGATCCCGAACTGGAGCAAAAGGCCCGTCTGGCAGCGCTGGAAGCGATCCAGGCCGCCGCATTGCAGATGGGGATTCTCAGCAATGCGCAGGTCAACGCCGAGAACACTGTCCGGAAACTGCTCCGCACCACCGGTGCGAAGTCGGTGCGATTCTTGACCTCGGGGAACGGTAATGCGCTTGCGCCATAGGGCTGCGTTTTACGGATGGGACATCTTGCGGCGGTTGTTGTAACATTTGGGCTGGTGTCAGCGTCTAATGCTGGAATAGGCTTCGGCTAGAAATCACGAACGGTGGAAGAAACGATGACGAATACGACCAAACGACGTTCTTGGAGGCGATGGGGATTGATTGGGGGCATCGTCCTGTTGATCGGGCTTGGCGTTTGGTACGTGAAGTTCCGCAAGGACAGCGGCCCGCAATACCTGACCGCCACGGTCGCGCGCGGCGACCTGACGCAACTGGTCACGGCGGCGGGCCAACTCAATCCGGTCACCAACGTCCAGGTGGGTTGCCAGGTTTCGGGAACCATCGCGAAGATGTACGCGGACTATAATTCGCCGGTGACGAACGGACAGCTCGTTGCGCAGCTCGACCCGTCGATGTATCTGGCCGATCTCCATTCAGCCGAGGGCGATCTCGCCAACTCGGAAGCGGCCCTGGAACTGGCGAAGGTGAATGAAGAGCGCTCGAAAGAGTTGTTGACCAATCGGCTGATTCCCCAATCGGACAACGATCAGGCCGTGGCCACCCTTCACCAGGCACAGGCAACCGTGCAGATCAAACGCGCGGCGGTGGAAAAGGCGCGGGTGAATCTGCAGTATTGCACGATTTATTCGCCGGTGGACGGCATGGTGATTTCCCGCAACGTGGACGTCGGGCAGACGGTGGCGGCGAGCCTGAATGCGCCCACGCTGTTCGTTATCGCGAACGATCTGACCAAAATGCAGATCGATACCAATGTCGGCGAGTCTGATGTCGGTGGTGTGGAGGAAAAGCAGAAGGTGGATTTTACTGTGGATGCGTTTCCGAATCGAACGTTCCACGGCATCGTCGTGCAAGTTCGGAACTCGCCGACCAACGTCCAGAATGTCGTCAGCTATGACACCGTCATCGGGGTCAATAACGCTGATTTGAAACTCAAGCCCGGCATGACGGCCAACGTTTCGATTATCGTGGCCGAGCGCAGTAATGTGCTCCGGGTCCCCAACGCGGCGCTGCGCTTCCGGCCTCCGGAATCGACAACGAACGCGCCGCCAGCAGGGGCGACGGCCGGCGGCGGCCCACCCGCGGGCAACGCTCCCTCCGGCCAGCATCCGAAGGGGGAACATCGCCCCACGCGGCCTGTTTACGTTTTGAAGAATGGCAAACCGGAGCCCGTTCAGGTCAAGATAGGCATCACAGACGGGGTTTACACCGAGATCACCGACGGCCTGAGCGAAAGCAACAACGTGGTCACGTTTGCCTCATTCAAACAGGGCAGCACTTCGGCGCAGGCGAACAATCCATTCGGCATGAGGAGATTCTGAGGAGGCGAAGCCCGTGACAGCCGTCATCAAGCTGGAGAATGTGCATAAGACCTATCACACCGGCGACGTGGAAGTGTTGGCCGTGCGTGGGGTCACCCTGGAGATCGCCCCGGGCGAATTCGTGGCCATCATGGGCGCCAGCGGCTCGGGTAAATCCACGATGATGAACATCATTGGCTGCCTCGACCGTCCCACGGAGGGCGCTTATTTTTTGGATGGCGTCGACGTCTCTCATCTGGATCGCGACGAACTGGCCGCCATCCGCAACAAGAAATTGGGCTTTGTCTTCCAAGGGTTTAACCTGTTGTCGCGCACGTCGGCGCTGGAGAATGTGGAACTCCCAATGTTGTACACACACGACCGCCTCAGCTCCGCGGTGCAGCGCGAGCACGCGATCCACGCGCTGCAAATCGTCGGTCTGGCCGACCGCGCCGACCATTATCCCAATCAACTCTCCGGCGGCCAACAGCAGCGGGTCGCAATTGCCCGGGGGCTGGTCAACCATCCGGCGGTATTGCTTGCCGATGAACCGACGGGTAATCTGGACACGCACACGAGCGTGGAAGTCATGGGGGTGTTCCAAAAACTCAACGAGGCGGGCATCACCATTGTCATGGTAACGCACGAACTCGATATCGCGGCGTTTACGAAGCGCAACGTGATCATGCGGGACGGCCTGGTGGTCAACGACACGCTGGTCGAGCGACGGTCGTTTGCCGAAGAGGCACTCCGCCGCCTCGATCAGGCGCATCAAGCCGTGAAACTTTCCGCATGAGAATTGCCGCCACACTGCGAATGGCCCTGCGCGCGCTACGGCGTAACAAGATGCGCTCGATGCTGACCGCGCTGGGTATCATCATCGGCGTCGGCGCGGTCATTGCCATGGTCGGTATCGGCAATGGCGCGAAGTCACAGGTTGAAGCGCAAATCGCCAGCTTGGGGCAGAATGTCGTCCTCGTGTTTGCCGGGAATTGGTCCAGCGGCGGGGTGCGGAGCGGTTGGGGCGGCGCCGGTACGATGACCGTCGACGATGCGCTGGCGATCTCCCGCGAAGTGCCCGGAGTCATCAACGTCAGCCCGGAAGTACGCGACCGCCAGCAGATACAGGCCAACGGTCTGAACTGGAACACGCAAATCCTCGGGGAGGGACCCGACTATCTGGATATCCGCGAGTGGCCGCTGCAGGACGGCGCGATGTTTACCGACCAGGATGTGCGCGGCACCACCAAGGTCTGCATTGTCGGGAAAACCATCGTGACCCAGCTTTTCCCCAACGAAGGGCCGGTCGGCAAGAGCCTGCGCATTCGCGACATTCCTTTCAAAGTGCTCGGCGTGTTGTCTCCCAAGGGTCTTTCGGTCATGGGCTCAGACCAGGATGATGTCGTGATTATTCCCTACACCAGTGAAATGAAGCGCGTCTCCAAGCGCACCAATCTCAGCTCGATCAGTGTGCAATCCTCCTCGCCCGAGTTTTCCGACATCGTGCAACGGGGTATCTCGGACCTGCTCCGGCAACGTCACCGCCTCGGGGCAAACCGGGACGACGATTTTACCATCCGTGGACAACAGGAGATTGCGGACGCCGCGACGGCGACCACTCGCATCATGACCGTGCTGCTCGGGGCAATTGCCAGCGTGTCGCTTATTGTCGGCGGTATTGGCATTATGAACATCATGCTCGTTAGTGTCACCGAACGCACCCGGGAAATCGGAATCCGCATGGCGGTCGGCGCCCACGGTCGCGACATCCTGTTGCAATTCCTCATCGAGGCGATCACGCTCAGTTCACTGGGCGGGGTGATCGGGATTGTGCTGGGAGTTGGCTCGGCGAAATTGTTGTCTGCCATCGCGGGTTGGCCCACGCTGGTTTCGGTGACCTCGGTGGTGCTGGCGTTTTTGTTCAGCGCCGCCGTCGGCGTGTTCTTTGGATTTTATCCGGCACGCAAGGCTTCCAACCTCGACCCGATTGACGCCCTACGCTATGAATAGACCCATGAACTCCCCCTTTCGCCCGACATTTTTGAAACCGCATCTGGTTGGAGCCGCACTGCTGTTGGTCGCGGGCATGGCCCGGGGACAAGTCACCAACCAGGCGAGGTCGCTCACATTACAGGAGTGCATCGAGCGCGCGCTGGAAAACAACCTGGAGATCCGGTCCCAGCGCATCACTCCGACCATTCAGACCTGGGGCGTCATGGGCGCGCAGGGCGTGTACGATCCGGTGCTTTCGGGCGGCATCAACAACCAGAGCACCACCACGTGGCTGTCATCCTCGGACGCCCAGGGGTTGGGCACGACGAACATTACCCAAAGAACCAGGAGCTGGCTGACGAGCGCCGACCTCAGCGGGAAACTGCCCAGCGGCGCGACCTACGATTTTTCGGCAGCGGGCGATCATAGCTATGGTAATTCATCCTCTAATTCGTTCAGCACGTTCAGCGGTGACACGGGTGTTACTCTGACACAACCGTTGCTGAAGAATTTCGGGTTCGGGGTCAATGCGGCGACCATCCGGATTGCGCGGGAGAACCGGACCATCGCCATCCAGAATTTCGTCCAATTTGTGATGACCACCATCAGCAGTGTGGCCAACGCCTACTATGAATTGGTGTATGCCATCGAGAATCACAAGTCCGCGGTGGAGACCCGCGAACTGGCCCGGGAATTACTCGATCAAAATCGGATCCAGGAACGGGTTGGCACGATGTCGCCGCTGGATGTGATTCAAGCCGAGGCGGGCGTGGCCGAGAGCGAGCAAAGTGTCATCACGACCGCGCGCGCAATCAAAGACAACGAGAACACACTGAAACGACTTATTTGCCAGCAGATCTCGGAATTTGGCAGCGCGACGCTGGTGCCGGTGGATTACCCGCCCGTGCAGATGATCGCCCTGGACGTGGCCGAGAGCACGCGCCGGGCATTGGAGATTCGTGCCGATTACCAGAGCGCCTACCACGCGTTGGAATCACAGAACATCACCGTTCAGTTCAATCGCAACCAACTGTGGCCGGAAGTAAACCTCACGGGCACGTATAACTTGAATGGCCTGGGCTACAGCTTCAGCAGTTTCGGCGACAACCTGACCAGCACGCGGAGTCCCTACTGGAATGTCGGCGTCGTTGTTTCGGTACCCTTGGGCAACCGTCAAGCCCGCGCCAATTACCACACGGCGAAACTGGACGCCGATCAGTTGTTGCTCAGCCTCAAGTCCCTCGAACAGAATATCGTTGTGGCGGTGGATGACGCCGTCGGCCATGTGGAAACCAATTTGAAGAGTGTCGAAGCCGCGCGCGCCGCCACTCGTCTTGCCCAGGAATCACTCGACGCGGAAAAGAAGAAGCTTTTGGCGGGCACATCCACGACGTTCCTCGTGTTGCAGGCGCAGACGACACTGGCCACGCAACGATCCGCACAGATCCGCGCGGAGGCGGATTACCACGAGTCGCTGGTGGCGTTGGACCTGGCGGAGGGCACCATCCTGGCGAAGAACAACATCGTGCTCGACGAGAAGTATTAGGAGCCCGCCGTGCATCCCGAGTTTATCCGCCTCGGACCGCTCGACATCCACACCTACGGCGTGTTCGTAGCCATCGGATTCATCCTCGGGCTGGCCGTGGCATCCCGACGCGCTCGCCGCGAAGGCATCGATGCCGAACGAATCACCGACCTGGGTGCGTGGCTGATCATTTCCGGGATGCTGGGGGGCAAACTTTTTCACATCATTTTTTTCTGGAACGATTTTCTCTACGGTTGGCGCGAGGGGGGAATACGCTCGCTACGGGAGGGATTCGTGTTTTACGGCGGGTTCATTGTGGCGTCGCTTACGGCAGTGATCTACACGACCATGAAGCGGATGCCGTTCTTTCGGGTGGCGGATATCTTTGCGCCCTCGATCGCGCTGGGGCACGCCTTTGGCCGCATGGGGTGTTTCTTCAATGGGTGTTGTTACGGCAAACCATGCTCACTTCCGTGGGCGGTGAAATTTCCGCCGCCGCACGTAATGGCCGGCATCCCCGTGCATCCCACGGAGATTTACGAGGCGCTGGGGAATCTCGCCATCTTTGCCGGACTCAGCGCGGTTTATCGCCACAAGCGCGCTGACGGCCAGATTTGGTGGCTGTACGTGTTGAGCTACGGCGTCTTGCGATTCGCAGTCGAATTCTTTCGGGGCGACTACGTCACGCATTACTTCGGCGTTCTGACCTTGGGACATCTCGTGGCGTTGGTGATGATCGCGGTGGCCGCGGTCGCCCTGGCCTGGCTTCCACGGCGCGTCGAATTGCGCACCGCGTGACGCGTTGATTTGACTTTGAAAGCGGGGCGCTTCCCTGTAGGTTTCGCGCCATGCCGATTTTCGAGTTCATGGCGGGTTTGTAGATCGGTGATACGATGCCGGCACACGTGGTTCCAGATGAAGCCGCGGGGCTGCGGCTCGACCAATTCCTGCGGCGGGAATTGCCGGAACATTCGCGCGCCTTCCTGCAGAAGTTGATCGAGCAGGGTGACGTGCGGGTCAACGGCAAGCCCAGCAAGGCGAGTCATACCGTGCGCGCCGGTGATGAGGTCGGTATTGAAATTCCGCCGCCGCGTCCGCTCGAAGCGCGTCCCGAGGAAATCCCGCTCGACGTTCTCTTTGAAGACAACGACCTGATCGTGGTGAACAAGCCGGCGGGATTGGTGGTGCATCCGGCGGCGGGAAACCAGGAACACACATTGGTGAATGCGTTGTTGCATCATTGTCGCGGTCAACTTGCCGGCATCGGCGGCGTCGAACGGCCGGGCATTGTCCATCGGCTCGACAAGGGCACGAGCGGGTGCATTGTCGTGGCGAAGACGGATTTCGCGCACCAGGCGTTGGTCGCGCAGTTCAAGTCGCGCGGCGTGAAGAAGATATATCGTGCGGTATGCTGGGGCAAATTGGAGCGGCCGAGCGGTCGCATCGAGACGGTGATTGGCCGCAGTGAGCGCGACCGCAAAAAGATGTCCGCGCGCGTGGCGCGGGGTCGGCAGGCCGTGACGGATTACCACGTATTGAAACAATTTCCAGACTTCGCGCTGGTGGAGCTGCACATTCACACGGGACGGACGCACCAGATTCGCGTGCACATGGCGCACATCGGCCATCCCGTGGTGGGCGACACGACGTACGGGCACAAATCGGGGACCGGGAATTCGAAATCCAAGATTGCGGTTGTCCGGTTGATGTTGCACGCCTATAAACTGGGGTTCACGCACCCGCGAACGCAGCAGCTTGTCGAGTTTACCGCGCCGGTGCCGGAGGATATGGTGGAATTGTGTCAGACCTGAACAACATCATCGATGAAACGATCAAGGTGCTCGAAGATATGAAACGTTCCGGGGTGACGCATGTTGACGTGTCGCGCGAGACGCTGGAGGAGTTGGGAAGGGCGCCTCGCGGAACGCGCGTGGAGAGCGGGCCTCCCGGCGAGCCGCGAAGGATGACGTCAACACCGCGTGAGGGCACGCGGCCTACAACAACTTCGCACAAGCAAACGGCGGCAGGCGGACCGCCTACCCTGCATTCGGTTGGGAACGTCGCTAGCGAACTCGCAGAGATCGAGGCGCGGGCGAAGGTGTGCGTGAAATGCGGCGAGTTGTCGCGGTGCCGGCACAGCGTCGTGTTCGGCGTCGGCAATCCGCGCGCGGAAATCATGTTCGTCGGCGAAGCACCGGGACGCGACGAAGACATGCAGGGCGAACCGTTCGTCGGCCGCGCCGGCGAGTTGCTCACGAAGATCATCGCGGCGATGGGCTTCAAGCGCGAAGACGTATACATCGCCAACGTGCTGAAATGTCGTCCGCCGGAGAACCGCACGCCATTGCCCGACGAAGTGACGAATTGCCTGCCCTACCTGCTGTCCCAGATCGAACTCATCAAACCAAAGCTCATCGTGGCCCTCGGCGCGACGGCGGTCCGCGCGTTGCTCGATGTGCAACTCGGCATCACCAAAATGCGCGGTCACTGGTACACATTTAGAGATATCCCCATCATGCCCACCTTCCATCCCGCCTATCTGCTCCGCAATCCCCCGGCGAAGAAGGAAGTGTGGGAAGACATGAAGGCGGTGCTGGAAAAGCTGGGACGGCCAGTGCCGAAGGGACGGTGATTTGCGCTGCCTTGTGGATGAGAGTCGACAATCAGAGATCTCGAAATAATTCATCGATGTCGATTTCTCTGTGCGAAGCGGCTGTAGATCTATCACCGTCCCAATCTGGCTCTGAAGGTCTTTCCCCTTCAAGGCGTTCCGCTTCCGAATCGAGGTGTTTTGCGACTTTAGTGAGGGTATTAGAAACAGTCGAATCTACACTCAGAAAGGTGACTTCCATGTGAAAAAGCAGGCCGTAGGCGTTCTTGCCGTAGCGGAAGGCCTGGCGGGCGGTGGGGGCGGAAGAAGCCAGCAGCGTGGCACCGCGCGGAAGATCGAGGATGTCGCGGTGCCAGTGGAACCCCACAAGGGAACTCGGTTCCCCCGAGAAGAGATCACGGCCACGAGCAGGGACGCTCGCGCTACCAACGGCAGAATTGCTACGGGCAACCCAGTGCCGGGCGATTTCCTTTTGTCTTCCGGGACAAACATTTGCACCCAGCACGGCGATGCAGCTCAGGACATCCGCGATAAGACCGAGACCCTCGCAGGGGTGATGCATGGGTAATGCTAACATGTTTGGGTGGCTTTTCCATTGGCAAGGGGGTAGTTTGCCACATTGTGCAACGGGTATTGATCACCGGCGGGGCAGGATTCATCGGATCGCACCTAGCAGAGGCATTGGTGACGGAGGGCAAGGAGGTCTTCGTTATCGACGACCTGAGCACGGGTTCGATCGCGAACATCGCCCAACTGCAGGACAATCCACGATTCCATTTCACGAAAGGGTCCATTCTCAGCAGCGACATTCTGGAGCCGCTGGTCGATCAGGTTGATTTTATCTATCACCTGGCGGCGGCGGTCGGCGTGGAACTGGTGGTGCGCAGCCCGGTGTTCACCATTGAGAACAACGTGTGCGGCACGGAGAGCGTGTTGGCAGCGGCGGCAAAACGCAAGATCGGCTTGCTGCTGACCTCGACATCAGAGGTTTACGGCAAAAGTGAACATGACCGTTTTCGAGAAGACGACGATCTGTTGATTGGTCCGCCGACGTTCGCGCGCTGGAGTTATGCGTGTTCCAAATTGCTGGATGAATTCCTGGCGTTGGCTTACTGGCGCGAGAAGATGATGCCGATTTTCGTGGTGCGGCTGTTCAATACCGTCGGACCGAGGCAAACGGGGCGATACGGGATGGTGGTGCCGCGGTTTGTGCAGGCGGCGCTGCACGACCAGCCCATCTTGATTCATGGGGACGGCAAGCAGACGCGTTGTTTCTGTCACGTGACGGACGTGGTGCGGGCGTTGGCCGCGCTGCCCAACCAAATGCGGGCGGCTGGGCAGGTTTACAACGTCGGCAGCACCGAAGAGGTTTCGATTGTGGAGCTGGCACAACGTGTCAAACGACTGACAGAAAGTCAGTCGGAATTGCGGTTCATTCCATACGAGCAGGCGTACGCGAAAGGCTTTGAGGACATGCGTCGGCGGGTACCGAGCACCGACAAGTTGTACCAATTAATGGGTTGGCGACCGACGAAGTCGTTGGACGAGATTTTGCGGTTGATGATTGAGTTTCAGCGCGCCGCGGGCGCGCAAGTGCTTGGACGCCAAGGGAACTGAGCCGTTGCTTTTGAGGATGTCGTATGGTATGCACCCAAGCGAGCACCGCAATGGTATGGGCTATGCTTCCGTATGAGAATGTGGCAAGAAAGTTTGGCCGTGAGTGATACACGCGATATGGCTGGCGATTCGAGAGAGATCGTGATGAACTCGGCGCTGTACCGGGAGTTTCTGGCCGAACGCGAAGAGATCTTGCGTCACAAGTGGCTGGAGAGCGAGAAGGTGGGGTACGACATCGGGTTTGAGCGTGCGCTGCTGGATTGGATCGTGAAACATCGGTCGAACTGGCGCAGGTCCCGAAAGCAATCGCATTCGTAGTCAGGCAGGGACGTTGGGCGCGCCTTTACGTTGGCGCTGAGAGGTCTAACAAGGGGCAGAAGAGAGCGCGCGGATCAATTGGATATGGCCGTTTGCCTTGATGAGGCGAACGGTTTTTTTGTGTCGTGAGCGCCCGGGTGCTTATGAACGGCGGGGCGCTGGAGCGGGCATTGACGCGAATGGGGGAGGTTTCGATCTTCGGGATTTGCCCAAGCTGCCAGATTCCTGGTTTTTCAGTTGGCGGAAGAACGTTCAGATTGAAATTTGGTTATCGAGGCGCAAACAACCCCGTGAACGGCTTGCCCAGCGGCAAAGTTTCCATCACATCAGAGAAGCGCGGGTTCGGGGTGGGTCCCAAGAGCCTGAAATCAGGCGATGTGGAAATGACGCAGATCAACTTGAACGACCAGAGTGTTGAAGCAGTGCGACACAAAAAGCATCCTGTTTTCAGTGTTCAATATCACGCGGAAGCGTCTCCATGGCGGCATGATGCAGATTGTTTGTTCGATGGATTTCGCGAGTTAATTCTTGACAGCGCCTAGCAATATATCGGCAAAGGACGTTCGGTCCTATGGCTTGCCAGATCGCTTAAGCCAAACGAGCAGTATGGCGATATCCGCAGGAGTGACTCCAGGAAGACGTGAGGCCTGACCGATCGAGTCCGGGCGGAAGCGGGTCAGCTTTTGACGGGATTCAAATCGCAGTGCCGAAATTTTCTCGTAATCGATCCACGGCGGAAGGATTTTATCTTCAAGCTTTTTGAAACGGTCGATTTGTTCAAGATCACGAGCGATGTAGCCTTCATACTTAATCTGGATTTCGACTTCCTGGGTGACGTCGTCCGAAAGACTTTGATCGGCAACGGGCAATGACGCATACGAGATCTCGGGGCGACGGAGTATCTCTGCATAGGTGCTGGATCCGTCGCGTATCTTTCGAAGGCGGTCAATCTCGGTCTCGATGAATTGCTGTTTCCCTTGAAATACCTGCCAATGGTTCTCGTCGACCAAGCCGACCTTTCTGCCGAGCGGCGTGAGCCGCATGTCGGCATTGTCCTGTCGGAGCAGCAGCCGATATTCCGCGCGCGAGGTGAACATGCGATAAGGTTCATCAGTGCTTTTGGTAATCAGGTCATCGATCAGGACGCCGATGTAACTATTTGCGCGCGTGAGGATTAGCGGCGATGAACCCTTGATTTTCAAGGCGGCATTTGTTCCAGCGATAAGACCCTGTGCTCCCGCTTCCTCGTACCCGGACGTGCCGTTGATTTGGCCGGCGAAGTAGAGATTCTCAATCCGCTTGGTTTCCATCGTCGGATGGAGCTGATGTGGGAGACTGTAGTCGTATTCGACGGCGTAGGCCGGGCGCATAATCTGGGCGTTCTCAAGGCCGGTGATCGTATGGATCATTTGAAGTTGAACATCTTCGGGCAGGCTTGTGGACGCGCCGTTGACGTAGAACTCATCAGTGGCGCGGCCCTCCGGCTCGAGGAAGATCTGATGACGTGGCTTCTCGGCGAATTTCACGATCTTGTCTTCGATGGATGGGCAGTAACGGGGGCCAACGCCATGGATTTGACCGGAATACATCGGCGAGCGGTGTAAGTTCGCCTGGATGACTTCACGGGTCTTGTCAGTTGTGTACGTCAGGTAGCACGGCAATTGTTCCACGTGGAACGTTCGCGGCGTGCGGTACGAGAAGAACGGAACCGGGTCGTCCCCCAGTTGGACATCCATTTTGGAGAAGTCGATTGATCGTCGATTAAGTCTGGGGGGCGTGCCCGTCTTCAGGCGGCCAAGTTCGAATCCGAGCCTCTTCAGGCTATCGGAAAGCGAGTATGCAGCCGGCTCCCCGGCGCGTCCGGACTCCATCTTTGATTCGCCAATATGTATCAAGCCTCGCAGAAAGGTCCCCGTCGTGACGACCACGGTCTCACCATCGTATCGGACACCCATCTTGGTGACAACCCCGCACACCGTGTCGCCATCCACCAGGATCTCATCGATCATCGCCTGTTTCACTTCCAAGTTCGCCTGCTGCTCAACGACCCATTTCAAGCGGAATTGGTACGCCTTCTTATCGCACTGGGCGCGTGGAGCCCAGACGGACGGTCCCTTCTTCGTGTTGAGCATTCGGAACTGAATACCCGTGTGGTCCGTGTTGATCCCCATCTCCCCGCCGAGCGCATCAATTTCCCTGGCAAGATGACCCTTGGCAAGCCCGCCAATTGCTGGATTACAAGACATCTGGCCGATGGTGTCGAGGTTTGTCGTCAGGAGAAGGGTCTGGCAGCCAATGCGCGCACTGGCGAGCGCCGCCTCGGTTCCCGCGTGACCGGCGCCGACCACAATGACATCGTAGCGTTTCGGATATGTAAACGTGTTGCTCATTTGCCGATGCAAAACGTGGCAAAAATCCGTTCGAGTATATCGTCTGTGCTGGTCTTGCCGATGACTTCACCCAGGCAGTCCAAGCTCCTGCGCAATTGCTGGGAGACTATCTCTAGCGGCTCTGACGCACGAAACATACGTATCGATTCTGTCAAGGATTTATTGGCTGACTCGAGCGAAGCCTTGTGTCGCTGGTTAATGGCGACATCCACGTGAGCACTGCCGACGTTGCCGGAATATGCCATTTCAACCAGCTTGGTGCGTAGTATGTCGAGTCCGTCACCTCGGGTGGCTGACACACGAATGCACTCTACTTTGTCTTGAAGCGGTGCGGGCAGATGGAACCGCTCCTTCAGATCCGCTTTGTTCAATACCAAGATGCTGCGCTTGCTGCGGCACGAGGATACAATGTCGGAGTCGGCAGCGGTAAACGGTTGAGATAAGTCGCACACATGAAGCACGATGTCGCTTGATACCAACGCCATGCGACTGCGAGCCACGCCAATCTTCTCCGCCGCTCCATGGGACCGACGAATACCGGCCGTGTCGGTGAAGCGAAACGGAATGCCGCTGATGCTGACGATCTCGTCGACGGTGTCGCGAGTGGTTCCAGGGGTCGGCGTGACAATCGAGCGGTCTCTGCCGACGAGCGCATTGAGCAAGCTAGATTTTCCAACGTTTGGGCGTCCAACGATTGCCACGGAAATGCCTTCTCGCAAAATCTTGCCTTCGCGGGCAGTCGCCAGCAGCGTTTGGACGAAGTTGATGATCTCCTCGGTGTCGCGAATCAAATCGTCACGGACTTCCGGGCCGATATCGTCATCGGGGAAGTCGATGTGGGCCTCGATATGGGCTAAAATTGTCAAGAGTTTATCCCGGGCCGCATTGATCTTGCCCGAGAGGTGCCCTTCGAGTTCGTGAAGTGCAGCCGTATGGGCGCGGTCGGACCTGGCGCGGATCAAATCCATCACGGCTTCGGCCTGGGTCAGGTCGAGTCGGCCGTTGAGAAAGGCGCGCTTGGTAAATTCGCCCGGCTCGGCCAGGCGCGCGCCGCTTTGGAGGCAGAGCGCGAGGACTCTGCGGGCGGTCAGCACTCCGCCGTGGCAGTTGATCTCGACGGTATCTTCCTTCGTGTACGTGCGCGGCGCGCGCATGACCGCGAGCATTACCTGGTCGATGATGTCATCGTTGGCGCGGACGGTTCCGAAATGCAATGTGTGCGTCGGAAATTCGGACGGCTTGCCTCGACGCGAACGAAAAATCAGATCGGCGACATCAAACGCGCGCGGACCGGAGACGCGAATGATGGCGATACCGCCTTCACCGATCGGAGTGGAAATAGCTGCGATTGTGTCTTCCATGAACTCGTCCTCGCGCCGAAAGCATTCGGAGTGAACCCGCAAACAGCCGTGTAGTATAGCAGGGGTACGGCGAATTTCAACGGGCGTACGATATTTGCCCCACTACGGTGATGGGCTACGGTCGGGCGGGTCGTCTTTTGGTGCGAGGGTTGTCCCGACCCCCAGACGTAGTACTTGGTGAAGCCGTCACACCCCGTCGGCGACACGAAAGGAAGTTGTCATAAATGCAGCCTGTGTCCGGCCCGGATATCGGCAGACGATAACTGTGTTGGACTCGGCCCGGCGTTGATGGCATGGTCGGTTCGTGACATTGGACTCGTGTTGCACTTGCTCGCGCCGGCTCGGCCCGCCTGCGGCGTTGCGTTGCGCCGCCGGCACATACTCGGGGCGCCTCTCGTCGGACCCGGTTTCGCTACGCTTCGGCTCCGTCGCATTTGCGGCACCAGCGAGTCTGTGGCATTGGCGAAGAAGGCGGCGAGCGGTTGGGGGCGAGTCAGCGCGGGCTGGACGGGGCGCCGTAGTTCACGCCGGGGATGGATTCTTCGGAGATGGCCTGTTGCAGTGAAGCCAATGCGTCCTGACACAAGAACATCACCTTGCGCTTCTGGTCCAGTGAGATGGCCAGAGAGCGGACGTTGGTATTCTCGCGCGAGAGCGGGATAATCTTCGCCCTGACTTCGCTGAACCGGGCGTAGGCCGAGGCGGCGGTGGCGAGATCGGCATCTCCGTTGAACATCGGAAGCGCGGCCATGCCGTCGAGGTCTTTGCGGACTTCTTGATCGTCCCTGGTCATCCGCGCTTCCATCGCGTCCATTTTCGCGTCGCTTTCTTCGGCAATGTGGGGCGCGAGCAAGGCTTGTATGCGCAACGCCGCGGTTTGGGCTCCAAAGGCAAGCGGCGCCACGGCGCGGGCATCGGGCGTGGGGGCGCTCTTCGACACGAGCCGCGACAGGGCGTCATTCATCTCCGTGATCGCGTCCGCCGCCGGGCCGAATGCGAGATTGTAAGCCTTGATATTGGTGTTCTTGACTGCCAGGGCCAGCAGGTCACTGTCGACGCGCTGGAAGTCAGTGAAGGATTTGGAGAATTGCGCGAGCGTGTCCTTCTCGCGCTGGGTGCCGCCTGCGTCGAGGAGTTGGCCCAACTCGTTGCGTTCTCGTTCCACATCGGCGGTGGCCGCGCGGGCCTGGTCGGCGTACTTCTGCGAGTCCTCGTCGGTGATGGCCATGACCGCGCTCTTTTCCGCTTCCGAGGCCGAGGCAAGGGCCAGACGCATCCGTTCCACCATATCAACCCGTTTGGCCTTGAAGGCCAGTAGTTCGGCGGGGCTCTGGCCTTTTTGGAAGTGCAGCGCGACCAGTACGATCGCGAGTAGCAAGACGGCTCCGAAGACCATCCAAAGAAAGTCCTTGATGCTCGGCCTGATGGTCATGATGACCTCCTGACGCCACGTGCAGGGACTGTTGGCGCAGCCATGGTTCTTCGTTTCCTAGCACGAAGCGATTCCGAGTGCGAGCGCAATCCATGGGCGCAGTTCTGGCTCTGGCCAACAGAAACAGGGAGCCGTTAGTCGTTGGCGAGGATGCGACGGGATTCGTCGAGGAAGATGCCGCGGAAGTTCATCTTGAGGGCTTCGGGATTGGTGGCCTTGTTGAGGGCCTCTTCTTCCGTGATCGCCTTGGCCTTGACCAGGTTGAAGAGGGCCTGATTGAAGGTCTGCATACCTCCGTCCGTGCTGGTCTCGATCGCCGCGGCGAGTTTGTCGAGCAGGTTCTGCTCGAGAAACTTCCGGACGGTCGGCGAATTGATCATGATTTCGACCGCGGGGACGACGCTGCCCGCGATGGACGGCACCAGCCGCTGACAGACGACCGCGCGGAGGTTGGAAGCGATCTGGCGGCGGATCTGGTCACGTTCGTGGGCGGGGAAGAAATCGAGCGTGCGCCCGATTGCCGAGGACGCCGTCGTCGTATGCAGTGTCGTAATGACGAGGTGGCCGGTGTCCGCCGCCGCCAGCGCGGCCATGAACGATTGGCTGTCGCGCATCTCGCCGATCATGATGACATCGGGGTCCTGGCGCATGACGTGGACGAGTGCCCTCTCGAAACTCAGCGTGTCCAGCCCGATTTCGCGCTGTTCGATGATCGATTGTTTGTCCTCGAAAATGTATTCGATCGGGTCTTCCAGCGTGATGATGTGGCACTTCTCGTTTTCGTTGATGTACTGCACCATCGCGGCGAGGGTGCTGGATTTGCCGCAGCCCGTCGGCCCCGTGACGAGGATGATCCCGCGCTCGGCTTTCGCGATGCTCCCCAGTTGCTCGGGGAGATTCAGTTCTTTGAAGGAAGGCACCTTCGTTTTCACGTAGCGCATCGCAAAGCTCAGCAGTCCGCGCTGGTAAAAGACGTTGACGCGGAACCGGCCCAGCGCCGGGTCGATGTACGAAAAATCCGCTTCCTTCTCGCGTTCCAGCCGCGACTCGAGGTGTTTCGGAAGCATGACCTTGACGATTTCCTCGACTTGCTCCTTTGTCGGAGGATCGACCTGCACAGGAAACAACTCACCTGAGATACGGATCGTGGCATGGTGTTCGGGCTTTACGTGGACGTCGGAGGCGCCCATGTTGACGGCGAATTTCAGGAGGCTGTGAAGGTATTCCATAAAGTTAGCGTGAGATCGAGATGCTGAGGGGGGCGACAACGGAGGGAGCGACGCTGAGCTGGGCTTGCGCCCGCTTTGGCAGGTCAAGGAACATCAGCACCACTTTGAAGCCCTTGCCCTGGCCACGTCGTGCACATTGCACGACCACGCCGCGACATCCAATATCCAGCCGCTGATCCCTGCGCGCTCCCAACTGGGGCAAGCGCATCTCCACGCCAACTTCCATCCACTCGGGCATGAACGTATCGGTCAAAAACGTGATGCCCTTGGGACTCAGATCGAAAACCTTGTCGAGAATACCAACCTTGCGCGAGCGTTTACGATTCAACTCCGCATCAAATACCCCGGAAACATCTCTTCTGGTTGCACCCATCGTTTCTCACCAAGGTCGTCCCGCAATCTAGCACCAGCCGACCTCCCTGTCAACGAGGGGGCGACCTGGGTTACCACTGGATGACACACGAAGCCCAGGTCAGGCCGCTGCCGAACACGATCAACAGAATCAGGTCGCCGTGCTGAAACCGTCCTTCGCGGGCCGCTTCATCGAGCGCAATGGCGACGGATGCGGCGGATATATTGCCGTAGCGATGGAGGTTCACGTACAGCTTGTCCATGGGCGCGCCGAGACGCTCGGCGAGCACCTCCAAAATGCGGATGTTTGCCTGGTGCGGAATCACACACTTGATGTCATTGATGGTCAGGTTACAGCGACGGAGCGCTTCTTCCGCGGCCGTCTGCATGGCGATGACCGCGCTTTTGAACACCTCTTTGCCGGCCATCTTCAAATGATGCATTCCCGCGCCCACCGACTCCTTCGAAGCCGGGTAGCGCGCCCCACCCGCCGGCATCATCAGAATATCCGCCTGTGAACCGTCTGCGCCCATGCACGTCGTCAATATCCCGTGTCCGTGTTCCTCGCCGCGGCAGCGCAAAATCGCCGCGCCCGCGCCATCGCCGAACAGGACGCACGTGCTGCGATCCTGCCAGTCGATGATGGTCGACAGTTTTTCCGCGCCGATGATCAGCACCGTGTTGTACGTCCCCGACGTGACGAATTGTTGACCGATTTCGAGTCCGTACAGGAATCCGGAGCAGGCCGCCTCCACGTCGAAGGCGGCGGAGCGCTTTGCGCCGAGCTTTTGCTGAATGAGACACGCCGTCGCGGGAAAAGGCATGTCGGGCGTGATCGTCGCGCAAATGATCAAATCGATTTCATCCTCGCGCACATTGGCCTGTTCCATCGCGCGGCGGGCAGCCTCGACGGCCATGTCGGACGTGCACATCCAATCGGGCGCAATGCGCCGCTCCTTGATGCCCGAGCGCGTGGTGATCCACTCGTCGGTGGTATCGACCAGCTTTTCCAGGTCGGCGTTCGTGAGCACGCGATCCGGCACGTAGGAGCCCGTGCCGACGATGTGCACGGGCCTAAGAAGGTGCTTCGACCTGGGATTGCGCAAATGAGTTTTGCTGGACTTTATCATGGAACTTTCTGATTTCCTCGACCATGTGCTCGTTGAACCCGGACTCGACAAACTCGGTGGCCACACGAATGGCGTTCTTGACCGCCTTCGGCGAGCTGGCCCCGTGCGCCTTGATGCAGATGCCGTTGATGCCCAACAACACGGCTCCGCCATATTCATCTGGATCCGCCTTGCGTTTCAGTGATCGGAACGCGCCCGAAGCAAGCAGACCGCCCAACATCCGCAACGGATTCTTGGCGATCTCGTCCTTCAGCCAGCAGGCGACCAAACGCGCCGTGCTCTCGCAGGCTTTCAAGACCGCGTTGCCAACGAACGCATCGGTCACGATCACGTCGGCATGATTGGAAAACAAGTCGTGGCCGTCAATGTTGCCGACGAAATTCAGGTTGGTCTGTTTCAGCAGGCGATGCGCTTCCAGCGTCAGCTCGTTTCCCTTGATGTCTTCGGTGCCGATGGAGAGCACCGCCACCCGCGGCCGTTCGTATCCGAGGATTTGTTTTGAAAACATGCTGCCCATGATGGCGTACTGGACGAGGCTTGAGGGAGCGGGTTCGAGGTTGGCGCCCGCATCCATCAGCACGAACACGTTTTGGGGTGCGGGAAGAAGCACGGCCAGCCCGGCGCGATCCACGCCATCGAGCGTGCGCAGTTTGACCTGCGAAGCCGTGAGGAGCGCGCCGGTATTGCCGGCGGAAACGATGGCGTCCGCATCTCCGCGCTTGACGAGGTCGATGGCGCGATTCATCGAACTGTCCTTCTTGCGCCGGACGGCTTGCACTGGCGGATCATTCATTTCGATGACCTCGCTGGCATGAACGATCTCGATGCGGTTGTCGGAAACGCGGAGCTTGTGCAATTCCGCTTCGACGCGCGCCTGATTGCCAACCAGATACAGGTGGTCAATGTGGCTGTTGTCGCGGAGTGCTTCCACCGCCCCCGCAACGATGTTCTGGGGGGCAAAGTCCCCACCCATCGCATCGATGGCGAGTTTCATGCGGGAAAACTAACCAGTGGTTATCGATACGACCTGACGACCCTTGTAATAGCCGCAGGACGGACACACGCGGTGGGGCCGCACCCGCGCACCACACTGGGAACACACCGACAACTGCGGTGGCGACTTTGGACGGTTCGCCGCCTTGCGAGTGCGCAGGCGCATCTTGGACATTCTACGTTTCGGGACGCCCATAAGAAATGGTCTCCGTTACTTCAATTTCAGTTTCAAGTTATCCAACGCGTGCCACCGCAAATCGCCCTCCGACGGCTTGCATCGGCACGAACCCTTATTTAAATCCTTGCCACAATGCGGGCACAATCCCTTGCAACCCTCGGCGCACAGCGCCCGTTGTGGAAGCTCTAGGATAATATCTTCCCGCATATTGGTCGTCAAGTCCACGAAGTCCTCGCCATGGAGTTCCTGGTGAAACACAAACTGGTCCACCCGCACGGGGAAATCGAACACCCGCAGGCAGCGGCTGCATCGCAAGGTCGCCGGGGTGCGCAACTGACCCGTGACAAGCAGCGCATTCCCTTGGAGTTGCGCCAGCAATTCATACTCCACGTCGTGTTCGAATCGGGTATCAGGTTCTTCCAATTCCATGATCGAGGAAGGGTCGCTACCGGCCAACGTTTCCCCATCCGGGGGGATGCACTTTACGTTGATTTTCATGATGCCCCTTTCGCCCCGGCGACCGGATCCTTGATCTGGTTACCGGGAGCCAAACTTGCGTTTCATCGCACGTTCGACACCGCGCGGCACAAAATCGCTCACATTCCCGCCCAATTCGCCGATCTCCTTGACCAAGCGGGAGCTGATAAACGTGTATTCGTCCTTCGTCATCAGAAAGATCGTTTCGATGCTGGGATCCAGCTTCCGATTCATCAGGGCCAGTTGGAACTCAAACTCGAAGTCCGAAACCGCCCGCAATCCCCGAACCACCGCGGTCGCCCGTTTGCGCCGGGCGTACTTGATAAGCAGTCCTGCAAATTCATCCACGGACACGTTTTGCAGACCCTTGACGGCATCAACGGCCAACCGCCGACGTTCGTCCACGCTAAACAGGGGCTTTTTTTCCGTGTTGATTGCCACCGCAACAATCACGCGGTCAAACATTTGGCCAGCGCGGCGGACAATGTCGAGATGACCATTGGTGATGGGATCGAAACTGCCGGGATAGACCGCAATCTTCACATAAACCTCCCTGACATCGTTACAGACGATAATTTTAGCGTCTGCATTTTGCAATCTTTTCTTTTGGACAACTATGGACAACGCGTGATTGTTGAGCACAGCCGCTAGTGCTGCGACGCACTTGATTTGATGGGTGCGTCACCGCTGGAAAACGAACCCTCACCCTGACCCTCTCCCTTTAGAAGGGCGAGGGGACCGCGCTTCGTCTCCTCTCCCCTCCGGGGGAGAGGATTAAGGTGAGGGGGCAGCCCGTCAAATGAACTGTGGCGGTGCACTAGGTTCCATCGGCAAGAGGTAGCGTGCAATTTGCCATAAACGAGTTCACCGAAGGCGGGAGACAGCTTCGAGTTTGCCGTCAAGGGCGCGCAGAGCGAGGAATAGAAGTCCATTGACGTCAATTGCCCCAACTTGGTCAACGACATCCATGCGGGCGAACCATCCGAGTGGACAACGGGGTCATTTGTCTCCGCATGCTCGAGAGACTGCACCGGCGTGTGCATTGCGATGTGCTTACGAAGGGGGAACTGGGTTCCCGTCAGCGCGCCAATCTTCTTGGTGTGAAAATCAATATGCCCTCCATCACTGAAAAAGACCGCCAGGATGTTGAGTCGGGGATCTCGTTGGGGGGACCTGATTGTGCGATTCCTCGTTCGCGAACGCCGTGTTCGAGCGGGCGGATTCGGTCATGCTTTCCGGGTGAGACGACCGTCGAGAAGTATCCCCTCGAGTGTCTAACGGTGCTCGATCGCATCGCGCAGCGTATCGAACGGAGCGGCGACGCTCGCTATGCCGGAAAAGTCGATCTTACCGAGAAACGACGCAAGATCGTCCGCTCCGCCGTAATCGTGGCCAATGAACTGAAGACCAGGGGAATTTAGGGGTTCACACGCCACGGTCACATGGCACAATATATGACCTGACTGCGGCCGGAGCCTTTTCCCGTCTTCGCGTTTACGAATTCCGAACGCCTCCGCAACCAGCTCAAACTCTACTGGAGCGTCACGCCCCAGGTTGTCGAATTCAGCGCTGACTCTGAGGTCACCATTCTTCGGGCCGAACAATCCATGCTGGAGAGAAGGCTTCTCGCCAAAGGTGACCATGTGGTCATCATCTCCGACATCCTCGCACGCGATAAGCTCACTAATGAATGCCGTCCAGATGCGCATTGTCGAGTGACCCGCGAAAACCTGGCGTTCAGAGTGGGATGCGCCAAGTTCAGGCGATGGGGAACGGGGTGGCCCACCGGCTGCTTATAAGAATCGCGCAAGGTTCAAGATTTATGCAGCATCATCTCGCTAAGTGGTTGATACAACGTCAGCAACAAGCCGTCTTACGCAAACCGGACCATCCAAAAGCGTGGTCAAAGCTCTATTCGATTTGCACTCAGGAGAACAAATCGACAGAGTTTCTGCAATTCTGCGAGGACATCATCCGTGTCCACCCCGGCAACCGGCACGCCTGGACCTTCCTCCAGCTCGCCGGCAAAGAGGAATCGTCCCCCATCGATTTGCTGACCCTCTCGAAGGAGGTTATCCGCCTTCATCCCGACGACGAGCGCGCATGGTCGCGTCTCGGTGCCGCGTATGAAAAGGACGAGGATGATCTCGACTTGATTGATTTCTGCCAGGAAATCGTCAAACAGCACCCGGGTAATTCTGGGGCGCTGGGGCGCCTGTCTGTGGCCTACAAGAAACAGGGCAAATACACCGAGTTGATCTCCACGTGTTTCGAACTGCTCACCGCCCGGCCCGGCGATGCCCAAACGTGGTGCAATCTTGCTGATGCCTATGCGGCTCGCTGCAAGTACGATGACGCCATCGGCGCGTATGAGAAGGCCATTGCCCTGAAACCAAACTTCGTCGTCGCCTGGAACAACCTCGGCAACGTCCATCACCTTCAGGCACAGTACGACCGGGCGGTGCAGGCCTACCAGAAAGCGATCTCGATCAACTCCGGCGACGCCGCGCCGTGGGTCTGGCTTTGTCTCGCCTACGCTGAGATGGGCAAGGCAAAGGAAGCGCACGACGCTGTCAAGAAGGTGGAGAAACGGCTTCCGCTTGTCGCCAGTATGCTCAGCGAAGAGTTGGCTGAGAAGTTCTCAACCGTGGCGGTCGGTTGACATGGCGTTGACCCGCAGGAAGTCCACCCGCGTGTCTCCGTAAATCAACCCGCGCACCCGTTCCCAGGGCTCGCTGACCGTCATCACATTGCGTTTCGCCGACTCCAGTATCAGAAAGCCGTCATTCGCCAGTAATCGCGGCAGATTTGTCTCACGCAACAATTCCTGCGCCGCCTCACCGTAGGGCGGGTCGGCGAATACGAGTTGGAAGATTTCTCCATTCGCCGCAAGTTTCCGGAGCTGCTCGGCAACTGCCGAGCGTGCCACCGCAAACGAGCAGTCCACTTCGCGGTTCCGTTGGTATGCCTGAATGTTTTTCTCCAGAGACTCCAGCGCTTCACGCGCCCGTTCGACAAATGTCACCGACTTTGCCCCACGACTCGCCGCTTCCAAACCCAGCGCACCGCTCCCAGCGAACAAGTCCAACACGCGCGCGCCGACCACGCGCGCGCCCAAACTGGAAAATACCGCCTCGCGGATGCGATCCGTCGTGGGCCGCACACCCGTGCGCGGCACAGCCAGCGTCATTCCCTTGGCGAGACCGGCGATGATACGCATGCCTACCTGAGAAGTTTTTGCAAGCCCTTCTCCAGCAGTTGGTGGCCCAGGCTCTGGGCAACGCGTTTCGCCAAGTCGGTCTTCGGTGAGTTATACGGACCCGTGACTTTGAAATTCAACGTCAGCGAGCCGTCCGTCTGTTCCGCGAACAGGCCACGGATGGCATCTGGCGCGCGGTCGAGAGCCCCCTTGGCGAAGATGAGCGTCATGTTGTGGTTCAACGTATAATCACTGAGTGACATAGAGCCCCTGCCGTCAATCTGGATCTGCGGCGACGTAAGCCGAATCATCGGCGTCTGCATCACGTTGTTGCTGATCGAATACTCCAATAAACACTGGTCGAAACTCAAATCGCGGAGCGCGTCCACTTGCAGCAGGGTGGCCAACAAGTTCAAGAGCGGAACCTCCATCAGCTTGCCGTTGTCGATTTCGACGCGACCGTTGCCGATGATCGTTGGCACCCCGCCCGTGCCGTGCATTGAGGTCATGACGTTGAGCTTCCCGCTGATCACTTGTTTCGTGCCTGCATCTTGCAACAACCTGGCCACGTCGCTGTTCGTCAACTGCACGCTCACGGCGTACTCGAGCCCGGTGCCAAAGTTGACGGACACATCTCCCGAGACCGCGCCGCCCGCCAACTCGCCGCGTAACGACTGTAGCGCCACGCGATCTGATCCCAGTTGCACCAGTGTGGTTACCTTCTCCACAAACAGCTTCTCGGACAAATCAATTTTGTCGATGCCCGCTTTGCCGCTGCCGGCGAGTTTGTTGCCGGTGAGACTCACGGAACTGGAAAAACTGATCCCCTCCAGCTTCACGAGCGGTTTGTTGCTGTCGCTCACCATGGACACCGCGCCCTGCGTAATGGCGAGTTTGGAGAGGACAATATCCAGCGGGACGGTCTTTCCGGATTTTGCTGCCGCAGCCGGTGACGGTGTTGTCGGGGGCGATGTTATGGGCGCGGGCTTGGTTTGGGTCTCGGGTGCGCCAACCTTCTCGTAGTTCCACTCGCCCCTGGCATTTTGCGAGAGAGTGATCACAAGCTTGTCGAGCGACAGCTCTTCAATCTCCACGCGACGGCTCAACAGCGGGAGAAGCCGGTATCGCAATGCGAATGCGTTCGCCGTGACCAGATTGCCGGGAAAACCGGGCGGGTTGCCAATGGTTACGCCGCGTAACTCCACACCGCTGAAGAGCGACACCTTCAAATCGTCGATCCGCACATCCGCGCCCAATTCATTGTGCGCGGCCTGCAATGCCTGCTCCTTGAACGCCGGCGATTGCAGGTAGCGATTGGCAAAATAGATTCCCGCGCCAACCACGATGATGGCCAGCGCAATCGCAACAGCGACGATAATCAAAATCACTTTGATCGCCTTCATTATCTGTCTCCACAAGTTCGTATTTGGCTTGCCCGGGATTCTCGCCTACAATAGACGCGCTTTTCAACCATGGACAAGCTCTTCGTTATTTTGAATCCAGCTGCGCGCGGCGAGAAATCGCGGCGGGTTCAACGTTTTCTGGAAGCGAAGGCCGGTCCCTCTGTCACCCTGATGCCCACACAGCGCGCCGGCGAAGCGCAATCGCTGGCCGCCTGCGCCGTCACGCAGGGGTACAAGGTCATCGTCGCCGCGGGCGGCGATGGCACCATCAACGAAGTCATAAACGGCATCGGCACATCCGGAGCGGCGCTCGGTGTGTTGCCGCTCGGCACGGTTAATGTCTTCGCGCAGGAGCTTCGCATCCCCCGCAAACTCGAATCCGCGTGGGGCGTCATCCGCGGCGGGCACACGCGTACGATCGATTTGGCGCGAGCTCAGGCCAGCGGCTCGACCCGCTATTTCGTCCAGCTCGCAGGCGTTGGTTTCGACGCCCACGCGGTCCGCACCGCCAGTTGGGAGCTGAAGAAAAGAATCGGTCCGCTCAGCTACGTCTGGGCGGGGCTCAAGGCGCTTTCGAAACCGCACCCGCCCGTCGAAGTTTCGGTGAACGGAAGCGGCCCGCTGGGCAGCGGCGTGGCCGTGCTCGTTGGGAACGGGCGCTTTTACGGCGGGCGCTTCGCGCTCTTCCCCCGGGCGCGCATGGACGACGGGCTGCTCGATATTTGCGTGTTTGAAACAGTTGGTTATTGGGACGTGTTGCGCTACGGGCAGGGCATCCTGCGCGGCGCGCACATCGACCTTGGTGACGTGAAGTACTTCCAAACGGAGAGCCTCGTGTGCCGCGCGCCCGCTCCGACCCCGTTCGAGCTGGACGGAGAGGATGCGGGCGATGCGCCGGTGACGTTCTCGGTTGTGCCGCGCGCATTGCAGGTGGTCGTGCCGAAATCGGACGAAGGAGACAATCATGCTTGATGAGTTACTGCAATCCCCCGCGTATGTCATGGCCTGCCAGCAATACGACCGCGTTGCCGACTTCCTCGATATTGGTCAGAGCGAGCGGGTCCGCACCAAAATGCCCAAGCGCGCCTTCATAGTGTCGGTCCCGACGCGCATGGATGACGGGCACACGGAGATGTTCACCGGCTACCGCGTCCAACATCACCTCTCGGTCGGGCCGACCAAGGGCGGACTGCGCTATCACCCCGATGTGACGCTCGGCGAAGTCGCCGCGCTGGCCATGTGGATGAGTTGGAAATGTTCGCTGTCTGGATTGCCCTACGGTGGCGCCAAGGGCGGCATCACCTGCGACCCGCGCAAGATGAGCCGTGGAGAACTGGAGCGCATGACCCGCCGATTCACCCAGGAGATGATCCCGTTCATTGGCCCGCACGTTGACGTGATGGCGCCGGATCTGGGCACCAACGAACAGGTCATGGCGTGGATGATGGATACGTACTCGATGCATGAAGGGAACCCGGTTCCCCAGATCGTGACCGGCAAACCTCTTTCCCTCGGCGGTTCCGCCGGGCGACGGGAAGCGACCGGCCGCGGTGTCGCCTACCTCGTGAATCGCGTGCTGGACCATCTGAACATGAAATCGGAAGGCACGCGCGTCGTGGTCCAGGGTTTCGGCAACGTTGGGTCCATCGCGGCGCAACAACTCTATCGGTTTGGCGCGAAGATTATTGGGGTCAGCGATTTCTCCGGCGGCATCCACAATCCGAATGGCCTCAATGTCAACAAACTCATCGACTACGCGGCGCAGCACGGGACCCTGGAAGGATCTCAGGAGGACGGCGACCGGGTCACGAACGAGCAATTGCTGCAACTCGAATGCGACGTGCTTGTCCCGGCCGCGCTCGAACGGCAAATTACGGAAAAGAACGTTGGCAAAATTCGCTGTCGCATCTTGGCCGAAGCTGCGAACGGGCCGACGACCATCGAAGCCGACAATGTCCTGCGGCAGCGCGACGATATCTTCCTCATTCCCGACGTGCTCTGCAACGCCGGCGGCGTGATCGTCAGTTATTTCGAGTGGGTGCAGGATTTGCAGAGTTTCTTCTGGACCGAGGCGGAAGTGAACGACAAGTTGTATCGTCAACTGGAAGCCGCGTATCAGCAGGTGCTTCAAATGGCCCGAAAGAACAAGCTCTACATGCGCGACGCCGCGCTGGCGCTCGGCATCAGTCGCATCGCCTTGGCAAAACAGGTCCGCGGGCTGTTTCCCTGACACTACCCGCGGATGCAACACCTTGACTTTACGTGGTTTTGCGGTCACATTCGGCTTATCTGATGAAATCGCGGGTAATTACTATAGTGGTCTGCCAGTTCTATGTCATGGTCGTGATGGCGTTTGGTATCGTCCACCATCACGGACGGATATGGGATCCCACTCACCGGCAGGACAATTGCGCGGCCTGCGCGTGGCAACTCTATGCCGTTACCGATGTTCCCAATGTAACGCCGTTCATCTTCGGTTGTGTCCTGGAAAACCCGCTGCAGGTATTTCGGGCAATTTCACATTCCAGTCCCGTATTCTCTTTTTCACAAAGTCGTGCCCCTCCTGCCGCCCTGGCATAGCTTCATTGGTTTCGTTCAATTGATTGGAAAATCCGGACCGTCGTATCGGCCGGGAAAAGCGGTACTTTGGGAATAATTCACATGAAACAAATGTCTTTGCGGTGTCACAGACAGTTAACGGGCGTCTGGTGCCTGCCAGGGGAGAAGAAATGAGCGCCATTCTCGAGCTTCGCGGCGTGCACAAGAGCTTTCGCGGAGCTGATGGCAATCTGATTGAAGTGATCCGTGTGAAGCAGTTTGCGCTGGGCACGGGCGAACAAACCGCGCTGGTTGGCCAGAGCGGCTCGGGCAAGAGCACGCTGTTGAATCTGATCGCGGGGATTCTGTTGCCGGACGAGGGCGAAATCCTCGTCAACAGCACCAATCCCACGCAACTCAGCGAGGCGGCGCGCGACCGGTTCCGCGCGGCCAACATCGGGTACGTGTTCCAATCATTCAACTTGCTGCAAGGGTTCACCGCCTTGGAAAACGTGTTGCTGGGACAGATGTTTGGCGGCGGCAACGGCGGTACGGACCGGGCGGTCCAATTGTTGAACAACGTCGGTTTGGGGCATCGTCTTCACCACAAGCCGCGGGCTCTGTCGGTCGGCGAGCAGCAACGCGTTGCCATCGCCCGAGCGTTGGTGAACGCGCCAACGCTGGTCTTGGCCGACGAACCCACCGGCAGTCTCGACTCGAAAAACGGGACGGCCGTGTTGGAGTTGCTCCGCCGCGTTTGCACGGAGGGCAAGCACACCCTCCTGCTGGTCACGCACGACCCGCACGTGATGGAGAGGTTCGAGAAGGTGGTGCGCCTGGAGGATCTGCAATGAATCTGGTGAAAATTGTGATCAAGAACATGCGGCAGCGCGCACTGGCCACGTGGTTGACGGGCGCCTCGGTGATGCTGGGAGTAGCATTGGCGGTGGCGATCCTGCTGATCAAACTGGGTGTCCAACAACGCTTCGAACAGGGCACGCTCGGTTACGAGATGGTCGTCGGCGCCAAGGGCAGCCCGCTGCAGTTGGTGCTCAACGTGGTGTACAACCTCGACATCTCGCTGGGAAACATTTCGTGGAAGTTGTTCGAGCAATTGCGCAACGACAAGCGCATCAAGCTCGCCGTGCCGTTCTCGGTCGGCGACAACTACAAGGGCTTTCGCATCGTGGGCACAACCGACGCGTTCTTCAAGGACTTCGAGTTCGAGCCGGGCCGTAAGCCGGAGTTGGCGGCTGGGCGCATCTTCAACTTCTCCGAGGATGCGTTGAAGAGCGCGTTTCAGGAAGCCGCGGAACGAGCGCGCGAGCGCGAGGCCAAAGAGCGCGGGGAAGAGGTCAAGCCGGCCCCGGAACCCGCGCCTGTGGAACATCCGTTTGAGGCCGTGGTCGGTTCGACAGTCGCGGAGCAAACAAGTTTGGCCGTCGGTCAGAAATTTATCGCGGCGCACGGCGTCCAACCGTCGGCAGAGGCCAAGGAGCACACCGAAAACCCGTGGACGGTTGTCGGCATTCTCAAACCAACGCACACTGCCGTTGACCGCGCCATCTATATCAATCTGGACAGTTTCTACCACATCGAGGGACACGAACTCCGAGGGCCAACCGCGCCGGAAAAATCGGAAGAAAAGGACAACGACCCGGACCCCGGACAGGTCTCCTCCATCGTGTTGAAGCTGCGCAGTCCGATTACCGCTTTTGGCCTATATCGCGAGATCAACGATCGGGAGGACGCAATGGCGGCATTCCCGGCGGCGGAAATCCGCAAGCTGTTCGATATCGTCGGCAACATCGACCGCCTGCTCCTGGCCCAGGCGATCCTCATCCTGATCGTGGCGGGCGTTGCCATCGCCGTGTCGATTTACAATTCGATGAGCGAACGGAGGCGGGAAATTGCCATCTTGCGCGCGCTGGGCGCGAGACGGGCGACAATCTTCTCCATCGTGCTATTGGAAGCTGTGACTATCTGCCTCTTCGGGGCAGCCGCGGGTCTTGTGGGCGGACATTTGGTCGTCGGCTTGGCCAACGGGGCTCTGTATAAGGCGTCCGGGTTTGTTATTCCGGCGTTTCACATTCAGCCTCTGGAATGGTATATTCTGGCAGTGGCTGTTATATTGGGAGCGGTGGCGGGGCTCGGGCCGGCGGTTGGCGCATACCGCACGGATGTGGCCAAAAACCTGGCTCCCACCAGTTAGGAACATCGGTTTATGGGCATGGCGATAACAAAGCAACAGGTGAAAACGTTCAGCACGGGCGCGATCGTCATCGGCCTCGTGTTGCTGCCGGGGCTGGCGAGTTTCATTCAACAACAACTGTTGCAGCGGAAGATGACGAAGTTGAACATGGTGCAAAACGCGATGGCCAGCGCCCCGGTGCCAGCCCCTGCGGCCGACCCGGCGGATTCCAAGTATGCGCGGCTGCAGTTCGACACGCTGAAAAGCTGGACGTATATCGAGGGCAAGACGCCCATACCCGACTTCATCCAGAAGCTCAATGGACAGAATATCGAGATGGTCGGGTTCATGATGCCGTTGAGCGAGGTGAAAAACATCACGGAGTTCATCCTCGTGCCGTCGCTCTGGGGGTGCTGTTACGGCCAGCCGCCGGCGGTCAACCACGTCGTCGTGGTGAGGATGCCGCCCGGACAGACGACGAAGTTCTTCAACGATGTCATCCGCGTGCGCGGAAAATTCAGCGTGGGCGAGACCAAACAGGACGGCTACACGGTGAGTCTCTACGTGCTCACCGTGGACAAGATCGACGGGCAATGAGCATCGATACGAAGGAAACGTTCGCTCCGATCGCGGAAGCTGCTCACGCACCACTGCAGCCCCTCGGTGCTTGCGACGCTCCGGTCCATACCTATGCAAAATTGGATCGGCTGGGGATGTGGTTATCCGCGATCTGTGCCGTGCATTGCGCGGTGATGCCTGTCGTAACGATCTTTTTTCCTGTGCTGCTGATGATGAAATGGATCCGGGTGAGTCGCACCATGGACATCGTCACGCTTGGTGTGGCCGCGGTCTTCGGATTGGGCGGTTGCCTGCTTGGCTTGCGTCATCATCGAAACTTGACGCCGTTTCGCCTGGTGATTACGGGCTTGCTGCTAAATATTGCGGGTCGCTTTTTCTCGGTATACCTGGGTCCGTACGTTACGCCATCACTGCTTGTTGCCGGGGCTCTGGTCATGGCGTACGGCCTGTGGAGAGATCGACAGTTGTGCAAGTGCACTAATCCCGCCCACTCTCATTGATTGCGGTCCATCTTCGCGTGTGTCCCCATCATTGGTGTCATATAATCGGCGCGTGAAGATTGTTGTCGCGCTCGACAAATTCAAAGGCAGCCTCACTGCGCCTCGGGCGTGCGAGATCGTCCGCAACGCAATCCATTCCATCCAACCCGGCGTGACTATCATCTCAAAACCCATGGCCGATGGCGGCGACGGCACCGCCGAAGTATTTCGTTTGGCTCTCGGTGGCGAGTGGGTTCAGCACAAGGTGACCGGGCCGTTGCCGAGAACGCTTGTGAACGCGAGATACCTGTGGCTGCCACATGAACGCCTCGCAGTCGTCGAGATGGCGCAGGCCAGTGGACTGGTGTTGCTGAAACCTGAGCAACGCAATCCATTGCGAACCCATTCACACGGGACCGGTGAACTGCTTTGTTATGCGGCATCGCAGGGCGCGCAGCGGATTCTGCTGGCAGTTGGGGGCAGCGCGACCATTGACGGCGGCGTTGGTGCCGCGAGAGCGGGGGGCTGGCGGTTTGTCGGCGCGAACGGCGAGCAGGTCGAACTGGGTGGCGGCGAACTGGAGCGCATCTTAAAGATCGAAGATCCGAAGTCGGACACAGAACTGGACGAGGAGGATTTCTTGAATTTCTCACTGGAAGTCCTCTGCGACGTGAATAATCCGCTGTGCGGTGAGTACGGAGCGGCACACGTATTCGGTCCGCAAAAAGGTGCGACGCCGGAGATGGTTCAGCAGCTCGACGCTGGGTTGCGTCACCTCGCGGAATTGGTGAAGACACAACTCGGCAAGGATATCGCCGATGTGCCTGGCGCGGGCGCGGCGGGCGGACTGGCATTCGGCGCACTCGCGTTCATGGACGCGAAGCTGATTCCCGGAGTTGAAGCCGTCGCGGAGGCGATTGGTTTGGACGCCGAACTTTCCGATGCGGATTGGGTCGTCACGGGCGAGGGATGTTTCGACAAGCAATCATTGCGCGGAAAAGTTCTGTCGGGTATCACCAAGCGCGCTCAAAAATACGGGGTGAACGTCGCCGTGATTGCGGGCAATGTGCGGGTTTCCGAAAGCGCCTGGCGTCGCGAAGGAATTGAAGTGGCGCTGTCTGCGATGGACCCGGGAGTGGAATTGCACGAAGCGATGGCGTCGGCGGAGAGGCTTCTGGCGCTTACGGCACGCCAGTTGGTTGCCCGGATCCTGATTTAGTCATCTCGTAAATGGCCGCGGCTTCTGAGTGCGGCGGCTCGTGTCTTGTCGGACTCAGCTCGCGGCCTATAGCGGAATACTATCGGTGAGAAATTGGCTCCCCGCTTTGGACGATTTGCAAACCTTTGGACTTGAACTTTCAAGGGGTTGCGATGCTGGCTAACGCTCGAACTGAGCAGCGCGGGCGTTAGCCAGCGTTCGCTCCAGTGATTGGTTCGGCCTGCTTCCGAACATTGTCCCAGACGGTGGTTTTCGGCATACCGTCGAGAAATGCAAGTCGCCAATACGCTCCTTCCTTGACTACAAACGCAGGTGCTCTACCAACATTTTGGTTGGGGGTATTCAGAATAACGCCTTCGATAGATTTCTTTAAGCGTTCGCCATCCCCAAAAACGGCCGATTCTTCATCAATAGCCTTATGCGATCTAACTTCAAACTCTGTGCTCTTCTCATCAAACGGCTGCATTTGTTCAATGTTCTGGAGTTTGACTAAGTAGTCCTTATCCGTGGCAAGCAGCTTTTCGACAAACGCGCGCGCCTCCTTGCTGAGGACCTGTTTGAACTTCTCAAACTCTCCCTTCCTAAGATAAACGCACTTCAAGAACACCGGCTTACCTTCATCGGCAATACCTTTGCGCGCCTCAGCGTAAAGCTGCGCGTCTGTCATGTCTGCGGCGCGCACGAATGCGGAGGCCAGCACCAGCATCGCTACGGTGATTACTTTTTTCATAACCAATTCCTTTCAGCCGAACGATAAAGCTCAACGACAGGGCACCAGCCCTGAGTCACTATCCCCCACAACGGTCAAGTGTGCGAACCCCATTAAACCTCTGATCTAACCGCGAGGAAAGCACAAAAAGGCCCCCACCCCCTCAGCAGAGGTTCCCCACTGACTTCTATTCTGCCGCAGGCAATCGACGCATGCGTTGACGTGTCCTACCGCGACAACCGCTTCGTTTACGCACAGGGGACAACATCAGAGATTCTTCGCTTCGCTCAGAATGACAGAAGGACGGGAATCACAGCAAGACTGTCGAGCGGGGCGCTGGCGATACTGACCTTGCCCCCTGAAACTGGACAGTTTCCAAAGAGAGTCTTGGCTAATAAAGTGGCGGGAGCCACGAGGAGCCAAGATGAAACGGAAGCGATTCAGTGAAGAACAGATTATTGGGATTCTCAAGCAGGCCGAGGGCGGTTTGCCACTGCCCGAGTTGATCCGTCAGCACGGGATCTGCGAGGGGACCTACTACCGCTGGAAGAGCAAGT
>PLTX01000086.1 GCA_003164675.1 Verrucomicrobiota bacterium
AAGGTGACGGCGCAAAATGAGGCGCGCTCTGCGTAGATACCTTCAGGCTATACGTGTCACACGGGCGATCCCTACGGCCCAAGACGGTCTGACGGTGTCGCCGCCCCCATCGGCCAGCCATCGCTCCAATCTTTGAAGGCTGTCTCGCACGTGGCTACCTCGCCAGAAGGTCTTGCCGCACCGCGGACACCTCCAGAACATGCCGTCAGCGGCGAACTGGATTTTGTCTGGCGTCATTGGCGTAGCGCCTGTACTTGCGCCACCCTAACGCCGGGGTTGCCGGCGGGCAAGGGTGCCGCTGAGTCCGTATCGCCTGGTCCGTCTGCTGACACGCCTCCAGCCAGCACCGGTAACTACAGCAATGCCCTCCGCAACTTCTCGCGGGCATCGGGAGCGGCGTAGGCGGCCAGCACCTCCCCGAAGTAGACACGGTGGTAGTCGCCGTCGGAGTACGCTGACGCCTTGATGTCCGCCGCCAAGTTCGCTGGGATCACCTCGTTGGTGTGCACGACACGGCACTCGTAGTGCACCACGCCCTGCTCGACGATCGGCACCCTGACCTTCTGGGCGGGCACCGGCTTCAAACCAGTGTGGGCAAACTTGTCGCCATCACGGCCCGAGGTGGTGCCGCAGTGCTGGATCGCCTCGGCGAACGACGCCGGAAGCACATTGACGGTGAACTCGTTGACCTGGCTCAGCCGGCTGTAGGTGAAGCGGCTCGGCCGGACGAGCACCGTCAGGATCGGCTTACTCCAGATGGCTCCGCCTGCGAGCCAGCCGATGGTCATGACATTCGGCTTGCCATCCGCGCCCGCGCTACATAGCAACAGACCATCGCGCGTAAGCGAGTCGATGGTTTCCTGCCAAAGGTCGAACAGTTTGATGGGTTGCTTCGTCATTTGCTTCACCTCCGCACCTGTTCTTCGTGCATGAGATCCCCGAGGGCGCGCCGCTCACGGACCCCAGCCGCCTCCGCCGGAACGCCCAGCGGCAGGATCGCAACCGGCCGCCACGCGGTAGGCGCGCCCACAATCTCCCGCACCTTGTCCTCGTCGAACGCCCCGACCCAGCAGGTTCCCAATCCGGTCGCGGTCGCCGCCAGTTGGACATAGGCGCAGGCAATCGTCGTGTCTTGCACCGAATAAAGTTCGGCTCCATGCGAACCGTATTTCGCACGGTTGCGGTCGGGATTCGCGAGGAACACAAGTGCCAGAGGCGCCTGTGCGATGAACGATTGATCGAGGGACGCTTTTGCCAGTTGCCGCTTCCGCCCGGGATCGCGGATGACGACGACCTCGAAGGCCTGCAAGTTGCCGGCCGATGGTGCGTCATTGGCCGCTTGCAGAATGGCTTGCAGAGCCGCATCCTCGACCGGTGTGTTTTGGAAGGATCGCACCGAAAACCTGCGTTCTATGATCTCAAAGAAGTCCGAGCCCATTGTGTCCTCCCGAAAAAACGCGCTGCTTTGCGACTGCTACTTCGCTGTGCCCGATGTCTTGGCGGGACTTGGCGACGGCGATGACTGCGCGGGCAAGGCAAGGAACCCCTTGGCAAGCAATTCGGCCGCCTTGGCGTCGCGCACCTTGCGGTCGACACTGCCAAGCACGATGACGATGACACGCTGACCATTACGTCCAACTGTCAGGGCGATGGAGTAGCCCGCCTCCGTGAAGTATCCGGTCTTGAGTCCATCCACACCCTCGACTTGGCCGAGCAGATGGTTGTGGTTCCGCATCACGACTACGTGTTTCTTGTCGTCGGGACGGAACGGTCGTTCACGGGTGGAGGTGTAACGCAACGTGTCTTTGTGCTTGAGTAGTTCGCGGCTGAGAAGGGCGAAATCACGGGCGGTGGTAACATCATGCTCCTGTCCCGCGCCCGGCGGAAGGCCGTGCACCGAATGGAACACCGTGCGGGTCATGCCCAGTTCCTGCGCCCGTTTGTTCATCAGTTCCACGAACGCGTCCGTTGACCCGGCGAGTTTTTCCGCCAGCGCCACGGCCACATCGTTGGCCGACTGGACCATCAGCGCATACAACATTTCATCGACAGTGAAGGTTTCCTTTTCGGCCAGCCAGACCCGCGAACCGCCGATGTGGGATGCTTTGGCGCTGACTATCACGGGATCCTGCAACGCGAGTTGTTTCTGCTCGACCTTCTCCAGGACGATCAGCAGGTCCATCAGTTTCAAGACGCTGGCGGGATAACCTTCGGCATCGGCCTTGTCTTCGAAAAGCACTTTGCCGGTGGCGTTGTCCACGACAATGGCGCCCAGGTAGGGGTCTTCCGCAATCACTTTCTTCCTGGTGGGCTTGGGGGCTGGAGCCGAATCCTTTGCGGCTCGCACCTCTGATTGTCCCACAACCATCAGTCCCGCCAGTCCGGCGAGAAACCATGTCCGAGAAATCCGAATCATTGTCTTCCTCAAAGTTAGAAGTCTGTTCGCCCGCTCCAGTCAGGTGAGAACGGACGCTATTTTCCCCGCCACACGTTCGCGTGTCAACCCTGACAGTGACCAACTTCGGTGGAGCCGTATTCATCTACTCGGGACTTGGGACCTCGACGGAAGCAAGGACGTTGTTGTCGGGATCGGTGACAAAGATGAAGGTGCCCGCTTGGTCTCCAATGACCTTGGCCTTTACCTTGATTGTGGCCGATTTATTTTCCTTAAGGGCCTTCACCTTCTTCGCCAGAGGGGCTGGGCCTACGGTTGGATTAAAGGCACAGCCTTGCTCTAACCACAACAGGACAGAGAACTTGGGGCTTTTTGTCGCCCCGGTATTGCTGACAACCAGTTTAAATGCGATCGTGCAGGTGGTTGTGGTGTTGGTGGTCTCCGTTTTCTTATTGATCTTCGTCTTGGTCTTGCAGGTCTGCACCACGCTGCTCCATGAGTAGGTGACCGAGGCTGCTCCTGTCTGATCGACGGTGAACGTCTGACCACCAATCGTCATCGTGCCACTGCGAGCCGTGCCCGGATTGGCAGCTACGGTGTAACTGACCGTCCCGCTCCCTAAGCCGCTGCTGCCGGAATTGATCGTGATGAACGACGGATCGCTGCTGGTGGCCGTCCACGCGCACCCATTGGACGCGGTGACACTAACATTGCACGATCCTCCCGCCGCGCTGAAATTGGCGCTGTTCGAGGTGATCGAAAACGTGCAGTTGGTGCCGCCACCGCCAACATCGATTTCGAACACGGTGCCCTCCCTGGCGTTCGTCCCGCCAAAACTGGTCGTTCCGTAGAAATTGCTGTCGCTGCCTTGCACCAGCCCGGCTTCTGGATAGAACCCATCGTCGGGGGAGCCGGCAAAGGAGTACAGGGTCGTGTAGGTGCCGCTGGGACTGATCCGAAACACGGTGCCGCACCCGCCGTTGCAATTGGTGCTGGTCCCGCCGTCATAGGTCGTCCCGTAGAAATTCCCATCGCCGCCCTGCGCTAGCCCGGCATATGGCTCGGAACCATCATTAGGGGAGCCGGCAAAGGAGTACAGAGTCGTGTGGGTGCCGCTGGGGCTGATCCGAAACACGGTGCCGTAGCCGAGCCCGGCGACGTCGTAGTTCGTCCCACCGTATTCGGTCGTTCCGTAGAAATTGCTGTCGCTGCCTTGCACCAGCGCCGCATATGGATAGGCCCCATCGTTGGGGGAGCCGGCAAAGGAGTACAGGGTCGTGTAGGTGCCGCTGGGACTGATCCGAAACACGGTGCCGCACCCGCCGTTGCAATTGGTGCTGGTCCCGCCCTGGATGGTCGTCCCGTAGAAATTGCTGTCGCTGCCCTGCACTAGGCCGGCTTGTGGATAGCTTCCATCATTAGGGGAGCCGGCAAAGGAGTACAGAGTCGTGTGGGTGCCGCTGGGGCTGATCCGAAACACGGTGCCGTAGCCGTTCGTCCCGCCTGTCCCGGTCGTGCCCCCGAGAAAGGTCGTCCCGTAGAAATTCCCATCGCTGCCCTGCACCAGCCCGGCATATGGCTCGGAACCATCGTTGGGGGAGCCGGCAAAGGAGTAAAGGGTCGTGTAGCTGCCGCTAAGACTGATCCGAAACACGGTGCCGCACCCGCCGTTGCAATTGGTGCTGGTCCCGCCCTCGATGGTTGTTCCGTAGAAATTGCTGTCGCTGCCCTGCACCAACCCGGCTTGTGGATAGCTTCCGTCGTTGGGAGAGCCGACAAAGGAGTACAGAGTCGTGTGGGTGCCGCTGGGGCTGATCCAAAACACGGTGCCGTAGCCGTTCGTCCCGCCGAAAAGGGTCGTTCCGTAGAAATTGCTGTCGCTGCCCTGCACCAGCCCGGCATATGGCTCGGAACCATCGTAGACGGAACTGCCAAACGAGTAAATAGCCGTCTCCGTCTGTGCATTGGCATGGAACGTTCGACCAGCCAGAACCACCAGGACAATGACCAATGAATTGCGAAGAATCTTCATGATGTTTCTCCTTCTGTCTTTATCCGACATTTCCCCTATGACTCAGACCCCGCGACTACCGCGGACCATTCAGCCTGACGAGCACCCATAGTATCGCCCCTCGCCCAAGATGGCCTCTCAGCATGGCCACCCTTGTCTAAGCTGTCCGCAGGAACCAATCTCAACCTGCGCGCTCCGAAAGCCGCATATACGTTGTGGTAACCGCCAAGCACGTTGTCCTGAAGCGAGGTACGACGAACATCGTCCAAGGCTTGGCATTCAATCAACATCCTCAGTCAAAATCCTCAGTCAAATTCAGTTCGAAGAGCGCCAAATGTCAGTTCGGAATAAGCGTTGAGGAATTCAACCTCGACCTGCAAAGATCGGAAGGGCAGGGATTTAAACCCCTGCCCTTCGCAGCAAACTCAGTCGAATTACACCAAATGTCGCATGACCAACCCGAGTGTTGAGAGTGCCGCGCCCAGCAGAAGAACGGTCGTCCCGCCTTCAGGAACCGGCGCCGCACCCGTCGTCCCGCCTGAGAAGTTCAACAGACCACCATCATTATTCAAGGTAAGATTCCAAGTGGCGGCTGTCGGACCAAATGATGTAAGCACATTCGGACCGATAATTTCTGCTATTCCGTCTCCCGCCAGGACCAGCGTTGTGGAGTTTGGATGTGACACAAGCGTTGTATCAGTTACACTAAAACGGTACGTCGTTCCCCCTACCACAATGCTCCAAAAATCAGCAAACGAAGTCGAGGGAGAGAAACTAAACGGGGTGCCGGGCGTGACACCGTCAAAACTCACCGGGGTGCCCTTCACGATGGAACCGAGAGAATAGTCACCAAGTGTTTCGCTCACCGTTACACCCGTGATGCTGGTGAGCTCTGTAGCTGTGTTCAAATCACCCGCTGTCCCATTTGCCGTGAACTGATCCGAAAACGTAATCGAGCCGGTAACCTGCGGGATTGCCTGCACCGGCATGCTGGACCCCACAAAGGCGATCACAGCGCCGACGATCAAAAGTCTGATGAGTTTGCTCTTCATATCTGGTTCTCTCCTGTTGTTGACTTGGTTCTGATTGAATTCATAATTAGGAGAGTACGCTCGGAACCGGGCGGGCGATATGGGGTGTTCACCCCAGTGTGTTCACCCTACAGGCTTTACCGGTACAGACTGTGCGGGCACGTCCGAGACTTCATGAATTCAGCCCGATCCCGGGCCGTTGACCGGAAGATCAAAGAGTCGCCAGTCTCCCTGCGTTCGCCGAGCAATGTTAATCCCTGCCGAAGACGTACCTGAGCCGGATCATGAACGAGTCAGACCCCTTCACTGATTCGGCTGAGTTTTATCGGAGGGTCGAAGCTTGCCTGGGGAGCCTGATCGAGCAACGACCGGGGCAGTTCTTCCGGGTTGCACCTGCCAACGTTCGTTCTGTTGAGCGGGCGGCCAGGGACGTGGTGGATCTGGCGGCATAATTCCAACCTATGGAATTATGGGGCGGGTTCCGTTGGCTCTTCTAATTCTGACCAAGCCAGACGAGTGCGCAAACCTTCCAAATTGGCCAGATGGGCTTTTGTGGAGATCCAAGCCGCATCGGGCCGGATTCGAGACATCTCGGATGGGGTGAACGCCCCATATCGCCCGCCCGGTTCCGGGCGTATTGTTCTGTGCTGAATTCAATCAGAGCCAAGTCAACCATTCAAACAATGGAGGGCGGCGATGAAGAGAAGAACTATTGTAGCGATTGTATTCCTTGTTGTCGTTTTAGCGTTCGGGACTGCAAGTGTCGTTCTTGCAGTTGACACAGAGCCTATAGCCGTCCCGCCTATTCCGGAGCCTTCGACCCTGCTGATGGCCCTTATTGGAATGGGGGCATTAGTTTTAGCCAGGAAGCGTAGAGCGGGAGACTGATCCATGGACGCAATAGAAAGACAACGAGACCGCCTCCAGAGTCTTGGAGGTCTCAGATGGACGGCCATATCGACGGCGTTTCTGTTGGTCATTCTTGGCGTTGGCGGGCTTGTTTACGGACTAATCGAGGCCAGTGCCGGAATGCTCCGCTAATTCGCCTGTTAGAATCGGGTCAGCAAGTTGGATGCTACGAAAAGAAAGGATAGAAATGAGCAACTTCTACATCGAACGTATTGAGTTTCGCAACATGGCATGGGACGAATCTAACTTCGGCGTCAGTATTAATGAGGGCGTCAGAAGAACATATTGGAGACTCACAGACTCCAGGGATAAAATACCAAACGACGATGCAGAATTGCTTCGACTTCTGCTTGAGCAAATCAACTTGTTTGAACAGTACACACACTTGTCCGCAGACGATTCTATCATCATCGATAACAAAAGCTTTGATCATGCTCAATGGCGGGAACTGTTCAAAAAAGCGAAACAGGATCTGGCCTCAGAGGCGAAACAGGAGGGCCGGGAACTGGCCGAAAAAAAGGCAAAACGGAAACATAAATAGATGCGCGGAATAGGTGTCGGTTGACCCGTTCCCCTCCGGGAGCGGTCCGGTTAATTCAAAATTGCCCCACGATTGGTTTTCAACCCCGGATGGGTCAACTGAAGCCGGTTAATCCGTCATTCTCCTCTTGCATGGTCGGCGGCAGCTTTCGCGTCGAATCGACACCCGGCAAAGGCACCACCATCTGCGCGCAGCTTCCGGTCACGAACGGCAAAGGGAAA
>PLTX01000012.1 GCA_003164675.1 Verrucomicrobiota bacterium
CAAATCTCAGGGACACAACACTAGCTTGCGCAGCCATAGATCCATCGTGGAAGTCCGAAACGGGCGGTCCATGCGCGCGCCCAACTCGGCCAGCGTGGCATCGGGCTGCGCGGCCACCAGTTTTTGCAGGCGGGCCTTGCGCCCGCCGGTCAACAGCGTCTTGCGCCCGCATAAATGGGTTTGGGGCTGGAGTGTGCCGCGTTGCTTGAACTGCTGCCGAACCCGGCGCACTGCCGCCACACAAAAACCCAAAAACTCCGAGATGTCGCGGGTGCTCTTGCCCTGTTCGTAGAGCTGGATGATTCGTTGGCGTACCGGCAATGGGATTGCTCGCATGCCCCCACTTTGCCATACCGCTCCGCTTTAGTAAAGCTACATCATTCGTGGAAACGCTCTAGGACCGGTGATCAGCGGCGTCGAGCACAATTCACAAGGCCGGACCCCATAAATCCGACGAATCTTCCCGGCGAATGCGTCGTGAGGAAATGCGCAAGCGACTGCGGACCGGTTCGCTGGCCGCTTGTCAGTCCGTCGTCCACTGCGCCGCTGCGTGCATTCCGCCGCTTACGTTGAGGCAAGAGTCTCATCGCCGGACTTGCCTCCCCGCTTTGAACGGTTTGCGAACCTGGCCGGTTTGAAACAGTCAGGACTGATTGTCTTGCACTACGGCACCAACACGCGCACGCGGTAGTACCGCGACGGCACGTTTGTCGCGCCGCCGTTATCAGTCATGTTGGTGACGATACCGGAGCCGTTGCCGCCACTGAGAACATTGGTTTGGCCAGTGCTCGCGAAGTTGTTCATATAGCTGCCATTCGCCGTGCCGCCGGTGTACTCGAGCACATTGGTCCGGGACGCGGGGCCGCCGGAGTAACTGTTGTCGCCGTTGGCGCCCAGATAGGTCACGGTCACATTTTTGTTGGTTGTGACGATGATGTTCATGATGTGCGGATAGGCGGCGGTGTTGGTGGGGTTGAAGCCCGCCAGGAACTGGTTGGTATTGCTGATGCCCTTGCCATACGGGTCAAGACCCGGTGCCGCATTCGGATCGCTCGCCCCGCCCGACCAGTAGTGGTTCTGCCAGCTCTGGAACGGCGTCAGCACGGTGATGTAACTTGCCTTCGTGTTCGTGCTGGAGCCACCGGCATTGCTGACGATCAGCGTCACGCTATAGACGCCCGCAGTATATGTATGACTCACTGCATTGGTCGCGACGTTGATCTGGGTGCCATCGCCGAAAACCCAGAACCGATCCGTGATGGTGCCGGTCGATGTGTCGCTTAAGCTCACCATCAACGGTTCAGTGCCGATAGTCGGTGTCCCGCTGAAACTCGCCACCGGCGGCGCCGTGACGCAGCACACGGTCTGCGACACCGAAACTGAGTCGATGAACCAGCCGGTGCCGGTGGTCGCCCCGCCGCTGGTAACGCTGCCCTGAACATTCAAGTTGTCCAAACGCCATGTGCCCGTGGCACTGGTGGCGGCGTACCCATAGATGCGGAAGTAGACTGTGCCGGTCAGGCCGGTATTCGACAATGTGAAGGTGTTCCCAATGAAGTTAGTAGACGTGGCATATGCTCCGCTATCGAAAATCACCGACGAGAAGTTCGACTGCTGGCTGATCTGCACGTCAAAGTTCTTGGGACCCGTGGCGGAAGCCCGATGATCGAAACTGAGGCTCGATAAGCCGGCCTGCATTCCGTTGGAGACCGTCAGGGCGAACGCCCAGCAAGACATGCTGTTGGTTACGGGTCCGGTGGAAGTGCTCCAGGACTTGCCGCTGACGGCATAGGTAGGATTCCCCGTAATGAACGGTCCGGTCGAGAGAAACCCACCGCCGCCGGTGCCCGTGTAGAACGCGGCTCCGTTCAACGGCGTCAAAGACCCCGACGAGGTGACCGTGAAATAGGAATTGGTGTAGTTGGGCACCAAACTGGTCGCCGCGCTCATGGTTCCCGAGTCGAAATTCCAAAACGCCAGCGTGCCGGAAGAATTCACCGCGGGCGGCGGCGGGTTGCCCGTCGCGCAGCGCCAGCGCAGTTGGACGTTCTGCCCCGCGGCAATCGCGGGCAGATTCACTGCGGTGGTGACAAAACCGCCGGAATTGCCGCTCCATGCCTGTCGGCTGGCCAGCGGGTTGCTGTAATCGCTACTCAACGTGGCACTGTATCCGCCGATGGTAAATGTCCCGCCGGCGCTCACGATGTCCTGGAACGCGCCGCCGCCGATGCTGATCTCCAGCACACCGCCGTCGTAGCCAAGGGCGAAACTGGTCGCGCAGGCCGTCAGGTTGTAGTTCTGTCGGAACGTCAGTTGCGCCGGTGCGCTACTGCCGGCCGTAAAGCTCGGCGCATCCAGCTCGTTGACACCCACCGCGGCGGAATCAGCGGAGAAGGCCGCATTCGGTGTTGTATCCGCCGATGCCGTGGAGGTGACCCAGTTGGAGGCCACGCCGGAAGCGGCGGTCGTCCAACCAGATGGCAGAGAGGGTGCCGCCACGCCATCAAAACTCTGCGCCAGCATCGCCTGGACCTGGCCGAGCGCGATGGTGTAGGTGATCGTTCCCAAATCGCTCGCGCCGTCTTGCAGTTGGAGCGTTGGCTGGATGGCCCCAGCACAGACCCCTGAGGCTGTGAACGTAAACGCCTGCGAAGCCGCCGCGCTCGCGGCGATGGCGCCGTACGTTTGCGGGCTACTCGGGACGGTGACACCGTTGGTCGCCAGCAACGTGGCCACCAAGTTTGCCGTTGGACCGGTCCCGACGTTGCGGATCGAGAAACTGATCGTGACGGTTTCGTCCGGATCGACCACACCATTGGTGGGAGCGCACCCTTCGGAGACCAGCGTCGCTCCATCCGCCTGCAATAGGGCCGACAGGGAAGAGACGTTGAGGGTGACAGCTCGTGTCGTGTTACCGGCGCCGTTGGTGGTGTTGGTGAAGCCGATCGTGTCAGAATAGGTTCCGGCAGCAAGGCTGTTGGCGTTGGCATTGATGCTGACCGTCACGCTGGCCCCTGCCCCCGGCGCCAAGCTGCCGCTGGTGGCCGATAAGGTCAGCCACGCAGCCGTCGTGTTGGCTGTCCAGTCCAGCGATACGCCCCCACTGTTGGTCAGCGCGTAGATCTGACTACTCGGGCTGAACGGGCCGCCGGCGTTGCCGCTGGAACCAAGCCCGGACGACGGGCTCACGCTGAGTTGCGCCGCACTGGGAGCATTGATAACGGTCGGGTCACTGGCAGTATCATTCGCCGTGTTGCTTTCACTGCCGCCCGAGACGGTGGCACTGTTGGTGACGCCAGAGGGGGCGCTGGCAGAGACATTCACGGTAAGCGTGATGGGTGGATAGCTGGCACCGGCCGCCAAGGCGTCGGAGCGCGTGCAGGTGAGTGTGCTGAGCGTAGCCGTCCAGCCGCTGCCGCTGATCGCGGTGGCGGTCAGGCCTTCGGGCAGCGCATCGGTGACGGTGACCGTGTCGCTCGAGGCTGCGTTGCCGACATTGGTGACGATGATGGTATAGGTATCGCCGGTGTCGCCCTGAATGAAATTGCCCGTATGGATCTTGGTGATCGCCAGGTCAGGATCGGTTCCTTCTGTGACTGTGAAGCTGCTGGAGCTTGTGGCTGTGCCCCCGAGTGTCTTGACGGAGATTGGGCCAGTAGTCGCGCCTGCGGGGACGATGGCGGTGAGCTGGTTGGTGGCGGTGATTGTGTACGACGCACTGGTGCCGTTGAATGTGACGTTGGTAGTGGAATCCAGATTCGAGCCGGTGACGGTGACACCGGTGTCTGCCATGCCGCTGGCCGGAGAGAAGCTGATGGAGCCAGGAGCGGCGGGGGTTTGGCCATCGACCTTGCTCCGCAGCACCCAGGCGAGGTTGTTCGGCAAGGCACTGAAGAAGTTATAGCCGGTGTCCTGTTGGACCTGTTTGGTGGAGGTGATGTAGTTGGTCCACGGGCTGGACACAGAGTCATCGTTGGGGGTTTCGATGGCGATGACGCGAATGGTGCTGGGATCGGCGTTGGTAATGCGACTGAGCGCGGTGTCGGCACCCAACGGAGCGCAGACGACGATCTTGAAGACATTGGAAGCAATGTAGACGTGACTCGACCCGGCAGTATTCGTGCTGAAACCGTATGGCCCACAGATGATCAGCAATTCCTGGGTGGCGAGGAGGTCGCGGCAGTAACCTTCGAAGGTATTCCATATGCCCGAATTAAGCTTCGAGTCCTGCACGATCATGTTCGACATTAAGAACACCATTTCGTTGTCAGGCGTCGTATCGAGGCGATCGGCCGACGGGCACATGTGGCCACGATCATAGCTCGTGCCATTGACCGTGCCGAAAGTGCCGTTGCCGATAGTGCGGAAATTCGACGGCAGGTTCGTGTCCGTCGCATAGGCGTCCGTACGCGTGACACCGCTGATATCGGCGGTAGTCAAATCCCAACTTGTCCAGTTGGGACAGCCATTCGTATCGCTATAATCAATGGTCTCGACCGTGCGCTGAATGAGATAATGCGTGTGATTATTGGTGTCGGTGGTAGCCCCGGAGAGGTTTCCGAGCTGCATCTGCAGGGTGGCGTCGATGATGGCGGCGGCTTGCTGTACGGCAAAGAAGAGGACTGCGACATTGAGAAAGAGGGGAAACAGGTTTCGCGCGAGGGATTTGGCAACGATGGTTTTCATAAGGGGATTCTCTTGCATTGGGTGCGGTTAGTGACGCCCGGAAGCCCGGCACATTCTGCCGTTCCAGAGCCCGCGATGCACCGCTCGTCGTGCGAACATGGCACATTCGGCCCGCGAAAACTTGAGATGTTGTATCCCAGGATCCCTCTGCGCGACACGGGACGCGCTGACGCCAGACAGCAGGCGCCAACTTGCACCCTCTGATTTAATGAACATTATCACAAAGTCAATCCTCCTGTCCAGCAAATTCGGGGCTTCCAGAGTTGGCTCAAGATGGAACGGGGCACACAAGGCGAGTTCGGAGATGTTAGGGTCCCACAAGCGCAGCGGCGGTAACACTGACCTCAACATGCGCGCGTTCCGTCAGCCGGATGCGTTGGGATGCCTCTCAGCCGTCCCCGTGCCGGCGGTGAAGGCGCTACAACGGCCACGATTGCGCCCGGTGCTTCTGCTCGCCTTGTGGCATTGAAGGCGACGCGTGGGTTCGATTTCCTCCGGCGGTACCATCTCTTCGCGCCCCACCCTCGCCACGTTGGGAGGCTTCTTTCGAGTTATGCTGACGGGCCGAGGTCGAGGTGCTGCGGCGGATTCGGCGGGAGCTTCCACACAATCTCACCGTGGTGGGTCGCGGCGTGCATCTGGTTGGCCAGATCGATCCCCTCCCGGTACGTCTTTTCAAACCCCGCAAGATTCTTCGCGGCCACGTGCCGGTCGAGCGGGTCAAGCATCTTCTTCGTGTACTCCTCAACCATACCCTTATATTTCGGGCGGGTCAGGTTGCCTTTCTTGAACAGGCTGCGGACGCCGCGCAGTTGATACGCCGCCAACTCCCAGTTGCCACCCTTCGCCGCGTAGTAAGCGATCCAGTAACGGTCGCTCACGTCGCGCATCAACGTGCCCAGCCCCGGTTGCAACTCCGCAATCTGATCGAGCGTCAGCTCGCCGTGCCTCGTCCGCCCGACAATCGGTTTCTCGTCCGCCATAACCGCGACCTCCTGTTCATTCTCAGGGTGACAAAACCACCCCACAAATCAATTCAAAACAAGACCCCGACACAAGTGTGTCGGGGTCCATCGATCTAAAACAGGAACTACAACTTCTATGTCTTGTTGGCCTTTGCGCCTGTCGAATTCATGAACGGGCAGCCGCCGACCTTCGGCGCCTTGCAGCCCATAGCTTTCCATTGCGCCAATTGATCAGGCGTCAGAATCTTCTCCAAGCCGCTGCTGAACATCTGGTGGAACTCCGATGTCGAGGTCGCCTTGTGGCACTCGGCCATCAGCGTGTTCACCCTGGCCTTCTGGTCAGGCGTGAGGTTCAACTTGCTGAACATGTTGCCACAGCACGACGCGCCCTTCTCTGACATCCCGCGGCAACAACCTTCACCCGCGTACACCGCCGCCGCGCTCATCACGACGACTGCGGCCACCGCAAATGCTAAGAGTCTCTTCATCTGCTCTCCTTTGTTGATTTCCCGTTTCGACACAATGGTAACATCGACTGTTCGAATCGTGCCGCTATTTCCCGGCCAGAATCGCCGCCAACACGCGCTCCGGTGTGAACGGCGCTTTCTTCATGCGGACGCCACAAGCGTCATAGATGGCGTTGGCGATGGCCGGCAGCGGGCCGTTGATGCCGATCTCGGCGATGCTCTTGGCGCCGAATGGCCCGCTCGGTTCATACGTCTCGACGAGAATCGTTTTGATCTTTGGCGCGTCCACCGTCGTGAACAATCGATAGTCGAAAAAGCTCGGGTTGAGCATCCGGCCAAGTTCGTCGAACACCATTTCCTCGCACAGCGCGTAGCTGAGGCCGTTCATCACCGCGCCTTCCACCTGGCCTTCGGCGAGCTTCGGGTTGATGGCCACGCCGCAATCCACCGCCGCGACGTAATCCACCACGCGCACCTGGCCCGTCTCGGTATCCACTTCCACCTCGGCAAAATGCGCGGCGAACGGCGGCGGCGAGACGTATGAAACATGCGACGCCTCGCCTTCGATCTGGAATTGGTTCTGACCGTACAACGACCGACTGATGATATTCGGAAATGGCACTTCCTTGCCGGACTTGCTGACGACCTTTGCGTTCTCGCAACGGAGATTCGCGACGTCTTCCTTCAGCATCTCCGCCGCCACTTTCAGAATCTTGTCGCGGCACGCTTCCGCCGCTTTCTTCACCGCGCCGCCCGACACGTACGTCGTGCTCGACGCGTACGCGCCCTTGTCGAACGGCGTCATGTCCGTGTCGGACGAATAGGTGAGCATCTTGTCGGTGGTAACGCCAAGCACCTGCGCGGCGATTTGGGCCAATATCGTGTCGCTGCCGGTGCCGAGATCAGTCGCGCCCATCAACAGGTTGAACGAGCCGTCCTCATTCATCTTGATGCGGGCCGACGCCATGTCGATGCCCGCGATGCCCGAACCCTGCATCAGGCACGCCATGCCAATGCCGCGCTTGATCTTCGCGTTCGGATCGCGCTTCTGGTAACGCCGGTGCTTCGTGTTCCAGCCAATCGCCGCCGCGGCGCGGTCGATGCATTCATCCAGCCCGCAGCTTTCAATGGGATTATCGTGGCCTTCCTTGCCTTCCCCGAGCGCCGCAAACACGGGATTTGTCTCGCCCTTCTGGATATGGTTCTTCTTGCGCAGTTCGATGGGATCGATGCCGAGCTTGTTGGCGATCATGTCCATCACCTGCTCCATGGCAAACGCGCCCTGCGTCGCGCCGTACCCGCGATACGCGCCCGTGACCGGCAAATTCGTGTATACCGAGTCGCCCCAGAACCGCACGTTCTTGCAGTGATAAAACGGCAGCGTCTTGCTCCCGACGTTCGTGAGCAGCGTCAGCGAATGCCCCCCGTACCCGCCCGTCCAACTCGTCACGCGCTGATCGATTGCTGTGAACGTGCCGTCCTTCTTCACGCCGATGGCCATCTTGACGATCGACGGATCGCGCGTGCGGCTGGCGATGAACTCCTCGCGGCGCGTGTATTCGATCTTCACGGGCCGACGCGTGCGCACCGTGATCAGCGCGCACAAATCTTCGAGAAGGACTTCCTGCTTCGAGCCGAACCCGCCGCCGATGCGCGGTTTGATGACGCGGATCTGGTTGACGGGTATTTGCAGGCATTGCGCCACGATGCGGCGCGCATGCCACGGCACCTGCGTCGCCGTGCGCAACACGATGCGATGATTGTCGTCGAGATAGCCGATGCATACGTGGGGTTCGAGCGCGCAATGCTGCGCGTACTGCGTCTCGAATTCCTCCTCGAACACGAAGTCCGCTTCCTTCAACCCGTTGGCGAGATTGCCGATCTCGACATCGTAATGCGCCGCGATGTTGTGCTTGCGGTCGTGAATGCCGTCCGCATCGGGTTCATCGTGAATGATCGGCGCACCCTCTTTCATCGCCTCGCGCACGTCGAACACCGCCGGCAGCGCTTCATACTTCACATTGATCAGCTTCAACGCTTGCTCGGCGATCTCGGGTGTCTCAGCGGCGACACACGCCACGCGGTCGCCCACAAACCGCACTTTCGTGTCGAACATGAACGTGTCGTACGGCGACGGCTCGGGATACCCCTGCCCCGCCGTCGTGTGCGGCACGCGCGGCACGTTCTTGTACGTGAGCACAATGACGACACCCGGAAGTTTCTCCGCCGCGGTCGTGTCGATCTCCAGAATGCGCGCATGAGCATGCGGACTCCCCAGAATCTTCGCATGCAGCATGTTCTTCAGGAAGATGTCGTCGGTGAATTTCGCCGTCCCCGTGACCAGCCCAATCCCGTCCACCCGCCACGGGCTTTTGCCAATGGCCTTCTTTTCAAATGGAAGTGTCTTTGCTTCGTTCATCGCTGAAAATCCTCCTCAACACCAACTACGCCGTCGCGCCCCCCTTGGCGTCGCGCATTTCTTGCGCGGCAGCGAGGACAGCGGCGATGGGTTTGACGTAGCCGGTGCAGCGGCAGATGATGCCGGAGAACGCTTCGCGAACATCGGCGTCGGTCGGGTTCGGGTTTTCGTCGAGCAATTCCTTCGCCGACAGGATCATGGCGGGCGTGCAGAAACCGCATTGCGCGCCGCCTTCGTCGAGGAACGCCTTTTGGAGCGGATGCAACGTGCCGTCCTTGTTCGCGATGCCCTCGATGGTCTCGATTTTCTTGTTCTGGCAATGCGCGGCGAGCACGACGCAGGAGTTGACCGTGCGCCCGTTGAGCAACACGGCGCAGATGCCGCAGTCGCCGTTCGAGCAGCCGACTTTCACGCCCGAGTACGCTTCCCGCCGCAACAGGTCGAGCAGCGTATCCGTGGGCTGACAAATGAAATCCTTCGGCTCGTTGTTAATCGTCACGTGCAAATTCATACCCGTCTCCTTCGAGGAACTGAATTCATTGGAACAATCGCCAGCGGCACTCCATAAGCCGCGCGCCGTTCGCGGATGCCGAAACCGATTTGCTTGCGCGGCGCCGCGGTCGGCGGACTCACGAGGTGGCGAATCGCATCAAACACAATCTTGAACTGGGCGTCGCACTTCTTCTCCATCTCTTCCAATTTCGCGGCGAGATCGGCGCGGGACGCGAGCAGTTGGCGCAAGCGGACAAACGTCCGCATGATCTCGACGTTCACCCGGACGGCGCGCTTGCTGTGCAGCACGCTCGATAGCATCGCCATGCCCTGCTCCGTGAAAGCATAGGGCAAATACTTGACGTTTTGCCCCTGTTTCAAGGTCACAATTTGTGACCTTGAATGCATAGCCTCTTGGTGCGTAAGCTGAAACATAAAGTCAGATGGAAAACGCTCGGCATTCCGTTTGACTGCCTGAAGCAGCACTTTCGGTTCGACTCCGTACAATTGCGCGAGGTGCGGACTGAGCATCACCTTGTGGCCGCGCAGCAGAAAAATCCGCTGCTCGATGCGTTCGATCGGAATCACGGAAGTCCCGCTCACAACTCTCTTCCCTTCGCCTGCTGATACGCCTCGGCAACGGCCCGGCGCACCAACACGCCGCTGATCCGTTTGCGATATTGCGCAGTGCCACGCACATCGGACACGGGCTGGATTAACTCGCCTGCTTTGGCGCTCACGGATTCCACCAGCGCCGCATCGAGCGTTTGACTTGTCAATTCTTGTTCCAGCGCCATCAATCGCACCGGGGCGGGCAATCCGCCGCCGACAGCGATGCGAATCTCGGCGCATTTTTTGCCGGTCATCTTCAAGACCGCGACCGTGTTCAAAATCGCCACGCTATCACCATCGGTCAACGCGACACGTTGCAACGATGCGCCAACATCGCCACTCGGCAGTTTCGCGGAGAACTCGGCGGCAATTTCCTGGTTGCCCAGCACGGCGCGGTTGTCCTTCACGAAGAATTGTTGCAGTGGCACCACACGTTTCTGCTTCCCAAGCACCTTTACTTGCGCGTCCAGCGCCAGCAGCGCCGTCAACAAATCGAAGTACGTCGCATAGCCAAACAACGCATCCTGCAACGTGGTCGCGTTGCGCTGGATTTTCGTCGAATACATCCGCGCCGCTTTCGGTAACAACCCATGCAACGCCTCGGTTAGTTCCTTCGACGTGACGATCTGCTGGAACGTAGCGGTCCCACCGATGGCGAGTTTCCTGCCCTCGAGCTTCACGTAGTCGAGCCCGACTCCGGATACATCGACCAAACAGGTCGCCGCCCGCAATTTGCTCGAAATCAGGTGGAATGCGCCCGTGACAGGGACGGGCAGTTGCTTGTCATTCTTCCCCAGCTTCTTCAGCGCATCCCGCAAGGATGTGGCGTGATAGTATTCTCGAACGTTGGCAAACATGGTGTCTTCCTAGCGCTACGGTTGAAAGTCCAACTGGGATCAGCCTACACGCCAGCCCATTTCTTGACCAGATTTTTTTTGATGCGGCCAAAATGACGCAGTGGTTGCGCCTGCAGGCCGTTGGCCGCACGCTTTTTGTCTCGCGCGTCGCGATAGCTGGTGTAGATTTGGACTCCGAGCGTGAACTTGTGGGCCTGTAGCTCAGTTGGTTAGANNTCGAATCCTACCAGGCCCACCATTCCATGAAGTTGACACGCAGTTACTTCTGCAAACAACATCCGACCGCTGCACTCGCTCACAAGCGGTTCCGTGGCACGTACGTGGCACGGAGAGTTGAGAGCGGGAATACCGCTTGCCGAATTTGACCGACTGAAACGCTCCACACCGACCAAGGGATTTTGCGATCCCTGCGGGCTTCGGGCAGGGCAAAGAGGCTGCCATGCCAGAGGGGGGATGTTGTCGGCGAATTCTGGACGAAGATCAAAGCGAAGCAGCCGTCGTCGCCATTACTGGTTGATGTGGACGACCTTTGCGGGTGGGAACCCGTTGAAGTACGTCGAGGAGGCCGCGCTGTAGGCGCCGATGTTTTCGCTG
>PLTX01000009.1 GCA_003164675.1 Verrucomicrobiota bacterium
TTTCCAAACCAGAGAACATCTACGCAAATAGATTATTGGCCTTTGTTACGTGTCATTCTTGGGTTCTACAGTCTCCTCCAATGCGAGCCAGTTTAGTCCGCCGCAGAGATTGGAGCAAGCGTTTCGTCGCCGTCGATGAACGGACTGCTCTACAGTGCCGCGCGCAACGAGTAAAGACTTCCGCGACGCGACGATTACGCGGCGTTGATCCGCCTCTCCATTTCCTCCAGCTCCGTCATGATAGTCTCGAATGATGGCGGCGTGGCCATGAACATATCCGCCATGCCCCGGTAATCCTGCGCAATCTGCGCCCGCCGTTCCGCGAACGGTACAAGGTGGAAGCTACCAGGAACGGCGGTCTCGTAGTGTGCCCAGCCCGAACGGAAGTAGGTCTGTTTATGCGTTCGCACCCGCGCCAGCAATTCCAAATCCGTCAACGCCCGTTGTCCAGCGGCGTGCCGGCTCAGCGCGGCGAAATCCGAATAATGTCGCGACATGCCGACCGGCAACGGCCTGTTAGCCGGTCGGTGGTACTCAGCGTGCAACACCGTGGCTTTCTCCCAGAACGTCCGTTCCGCTTCGAGTGCGACCACCGGGCAGGACGGCTCGCGAAACAAAGCGGGGAAGACTTCGGCGGTCAGGGACTTGATCATATGCGTGCCGGTGGGCCGCTGGTCGTAGAGCGAACCGAACTCCAGCTTCACCTGCGGACGCAATGAACCCGTCTGACCGGCTCGCGGATAGGCAAACAGCAACACCGGCGAATGCGTCGTTTCATCTACCTCGAAGGTAAGCGCCGACGCCGGTTGGCCCGGCAGATACATGGCAACGTGACGGTTCAATGCCGGGAGGAACCGGTCGCGCGCCGCCGCAATGCAGGCGTCCTCCAACGCTCTGGCGCGTTTCTCGAACTGCGACCGGCTGGAGGCGGCGTCTGGACGCACCTCGCCGCCAAAGCCGAGCCAGTCCGGGTCCACCGACAGATCAATGTCCTCGGAAAACCTCTGGATGATGCCGAACACCTTCGAGAGCGACGTTCCGCCCTTGAACACCATGTGCCCGCCGAGTTCGGCGTCGGCGAAGATCAAGCGCAACAGCCAGCAGACCCAAAAGTCCTTCTCGATGATGTGCGGCCCGATGTCCAACCGTTCCGCCGTCTCTGCAAAAGCTTGGAAGCGTTCCGGTGTCGGCTTCTGGGCGAAGTCCAGCATGGGCTTATTGTTCCTCGCTGATTTGGCGCAACCATTTGTGTATCCACGCGGGTGCATGGATCAGGTCGGCTTTCAGACACTTCTTATCTGCCGCGTTCAGTTTTCGTCGGAGCATTCGCACATGTTCGGCAGTCAACCGATCCTTGCCGATGTAACGAAGTGCTTGAATCACCGTGCCGCTGATGCGTCCAGCGGTCGCCATGTGCTGCGAGGTGGTTTGCTTCAGGCGAATTTCGCGATTGCCGAGTTTCACGCGACGGGCTCGCCCTTCGGTTAGGTACACAACCTTGGCCGGCACCTGCTCGGACAGGCCCAACAGGTTGGCCGCATAGGCGCCGGTTGGCTGCACCCGAATCCGATCATGACGCGCCAGCGCCTCCGCCACGGCGTCGGGGCTGGCCGAGAGAACCCCCAATTGCTCATGTTCCTCTGGGTAGTCATAAAGACCTTTGGCCAGTCTGCGGATGACCTGCTCCTTGGTGAGCCGGAACAGTTTGATCCGCACCGATTCCGGACTCCCAAGATCCGCAAAATCCTTGGGGGTGAAGCACCACCCCTTGCCATGGCCATGTATTCGGCTAACTATCTTTTTTGCAATGTCCTGCATGCGGTTCACTAGTGACGTTGTGTAACGCAAATACCCCTATTTGCGTTACACATGCAATCCAAAAATTAACTCTGCCACCACGCGTGTAGCACAGGAAATCATGCTTCACTCCGGGCGATTCCCTATACGTTCGCGATGGCTTTAATCGGCACAATCTTGCCGGCATCAGCAGCCGGGCGCAATGCCCAGAATGATTCGGCGGCTGACTTGGTGACGACCTGCTCGTAATGGCGCTTACAGATTTGCGGGCTGTTGCCCATCTGGTAGGACACCTTGCCTACGTCCTGCCATGCGCTCAAAGCGTAGCTCCCGAAACTGTGGCGCATGACGTTGGTCGGCCACCGTTTGAGAGTGGCAGCGGTACGGAGATTGTGCAACTGCTCACGTAATCCTACGGTCTGAACCACGGATCCAGATTTCCTGACATGTGGGGTGAGCCATGCCGTTGCTGTGTCGTTCAACGCGACCACGCGACGGGTCTTGGTCTTGGTGGTCCGGGCCTCGATGGTAACGGTGCGTTCGGCAAGGTTGACCTTCGACCAGTCGAGCCGGGTCAATTCGCTGACACGGATTCCGCAGAATGTTCCCAGGACGATATATGGCAGCAACCCATATTCATCGGCGTGTTCCAGTACCCGCGCCAACTCCTCGATTTTGAACACCTCTGGTTCCGGCGGCAGGCTATCATCCTTGCGTGATTTAGCGGCGGGATTCTCGACGCACCACTTCTTGCCTGTGGCGATATTGAACAAGCGCACGACGGCGCGGCGGTAGTTGTGGCGGGTGGTCGGGTGTGAAGCGGTGCGGTCAAGCCAGGCGGTGATTTCGTCGCCTTCGACCTCCGTAAATCCACGGCTGCCAAAGTCAGTCGCAAACCTGCGCCAATACTGACGGAGATTATCCACGGTGCGCTCCCCGCGTTTGCCGGTCAATTCGCTGACGATCTGTTCAACGCCAGCAGCGACGCCTGGGGCGGCGGCAAACTGAGCTTTGCGGCTGATGTAGTATTCAACCGCATCACGCAAGCTGGCACCTGGATACGATGCGAGAAGCTTGTAACATTCGGCAGCCTCGACGCGCTTCGACATGTGCAACTCAAACCCGGCCTTGCCGGCGTTCTGGCGGTCATCGGCAATCTGCCATGCTCGGCTGATCGCATCGGCCTCGGTCTTGAATGACTCATAAACGCGGGCACCGTCCACGACTACGTCAATGCGCCATTGGGTATTGCCAGAGGGCAGGGGGCGTGATAGGATTCTGGGCCATGAGGGTTTGCGACGTGATTTCTGGTTCGTGCGTGACTCGGTTTGTACTTTCATCGAGCTTGTCCTTTCGCGTGACACAGTGTCACGCAAAGTCACGCACGAAGCAAGCAAATTGTTGTAAGTGCTTGATTGCGGGCGTAGCATAGTGGTAATGC
>PLTX01000027.1 GCA_003164675.1 Verrucomicrobiota bacterium
CCTTGGAAGGCCAACGCGTCTTTGGGCTTGATCGACTGAAGCGCGACACAGATCAGGGCCGCGCACAGAATCACGCCACTGAGGATCAACGCCCGCTTCCTCGTGGCCCACAACTCTCCCACATCTCGGCGACGAATGTGCTCCAACGCTGACGCCGCGACAAACGAGAAGGCGATGATCGTCCCCAACACGTCGATGTTGGAGAGCAGGAACAGGAGCACCGCTTGGGCAATGAAGCTGTCCTTTCGCCGGTCACACACGGCGCACAAACTGAATACCAAAAGCGCAATCAAGACGTATTCCCGCGCGATCAAGCAGTACTCGAAGATGGCGAAGTATCCAAAACAACAGAGGGCCTTCTGCGCCCTGGTAAACGGGCCAAACCGAACGAGTACCCAGACGCTGCAGGTCGCCAGCGCGAGGTGCAGCCATTGCATCGCCTGGCAGTGGTGAGTGAATTTCGTCAAAATCCACAGCACAACGTCCCAGAGCATAAAATGGACGTCGTATCGTGACGCCCGGTATAGATCGCGCAAGGAGTTGCTGAACCTTGCCATCAGCCACGGCCAGACCTCATCGCGCCACATCGCGTGATGCAGGATTCCGATTACTCCCAAGACCACGAATGCGGCCACCAGCGAATAGGAAAACAGCGCCTCGCCCCTGACCACAGCCTGCGAATTGGATGGTCTCGATTTCACGCAGCCGATTTCGGTTGCTCCAAGTAAACCATACCCTATTCAAACCAGCAAGACACCCGGAAGACATATCTGTTAATTCCTAACACGTCCTTCGATCCGTTTCTTCAGGACGTAAGAGGACGGACCCACACTGCCATTCAAATTCAATCGTTTCCGTCACGCCATCAAATTGGGTGATTGGCGTTCTTCCCGCCATAGACCCATTCCCACCTCCGTGCCACCACCTCTCGATGATTCCGCAGCCGTCGCTTGAATCAATTGCAATCCGTGGATTACCACGATTGAGCGACTGCGCGGTTTGGCTTTGCCCCGGGTCGGGCCGTTCGCAAAGTCTTTCGGAATTAAGGTGTTCGGGTGGCAGGCGAAAGCCCGGACCGTCCCGTTGCCGGCTGCCGGTAGCGAGCCGCTGCGTGCGGAACTAGACGCGGCGCACGAGAATCTCGCACGCAATCGCCGCTTCGAGCGCGAGTTCCGTTTCGCCCACGCGCACGACGTATGCGGGGCGTTTCTGCTGGAGCACCACGCGGCTGCCGGGCACGAGGCCATATACCGCCAGCGAATTGCGACGATGAGGGTGTTCGCAGTTCAAGCACACCAACTCGCTCGACTCGCCTTCGTCCAGTTCCGTCAGCGGAATGGCGTCCGGTCTGGCCACCGGCGGCTTCGGCCGGTGGAACAGTCGTTGCAACAACCCGATCGACTCGGGTCGGTCCGGGAACTCGTACTGACAGTTCGGACAGCACACCAACTTGCAGAACCGTCCGAGCGGGCACCCATGGGCGCACGCCGTGTCATGCTTCTCAAACTCGAATCCGCAGAGCGGACAATCCAGGTATTCCGCGCGTTTCGTGCTCATCTCACAAACCAAACAGCCTCCCGATGTGGTTGACCAATCCACCGACCAGAAACGCGAACGGGAAAATGAACAACGTGATCCACATCGCCGTCTTCCTCCCGAGTTCGCGCGAAATCATGAACAACGTGGCGATGCACGGCATGAACAACGTAATCGTCACCATCGAGACCAGCACCTGATGGGGCGTCAGGATGGCCTTCGGACCCGTCGCGGCGTCGAGCAGGTACACCGCGCCGTAATCGCGTCGCAGGAAACCGATTAAAAATGCGCTCGCCGTCTCGCGGGGCAGTCCGAGCCAGCCCGTCACGAGCGGTTCGCCGAGCCGCGCGATCTTGTCGAGCACCGCCAGCTTGTCCAGCACGAACAAAATCGCTGTTCCGAGAATGAACAACGGTACCACCTCTTTGAGGTACCATTCCAGGCGCGCAAACGTCTTGATGAACACGTTGGACAACTGCGGGCGGCGCATCGGCGGCAGTTCGAGAATGAAATCGCTGCCATCGCCGCCCATCAGTTTTGCCGCCAACCAACCGATCCCGATCATGATCGCGATGTTGAGCACGAGCCAGAACAGGGCGGCGCGAAACGATATGCTCGCGATCATCGCCAGCAGCACGCCGAGTTGCGCCGAGCACGGAATCGACAACGACAACAACAAGGTCGTGATGACCCGCTCCTTGCGTGTTTCCAGGATTCGCGTCGTCATCGTTGCCATCGTGTCGCAACCGAGCCCAAGGATCATCGGCAACACCGCCTTGCCATTCAACCCCATCCACCGAAACACGCGGTTCACCATGATGGCGAGCCGCGGCAGGTACCCCGAGTCCTCCAGCAAACTGAACACGAGGAAGAACGTCGTCACAATCGGCAGCACAATCGCGAGCGCGTAACTGATCGCCATCGTGACGACGCCGTACTGCCCCACCAGGAAATCGTGCGCCAACCTTCTCGTTTGGGTCCACCCCCCGAGTGTTGCGCCCGGGGCAATCGAGTAGGTTGGCGCGAGGACTGTTCGTTGACTCTCCGCGATCACGATGCCACGCGTGGGAGTCAGCGGGATCTGAAACTTGTATTGGGAGACTTCCGTGTGATTCGTGTGCGGGAAGGGCAGGACCGCATCCGCAACCCGGATGGCCCACGGGCTGACGTAGCGGCCAAAGACCACGTGTTCGAGGAAGTCCACCGCCGTGCCCGCGCCCAGCAACCCCACAAACCAAAACGTGAAGTAGAGCACCAACGCCAGGATTCCCAGGCCCTTGATCGGGTGCATCGCCCACGATCCCAGGCGCTGGGCGAACGTTGGCCGCTGCGGCCGGACATGCGCGTAGACCTGGGCAAGAATCTTGTTCGCCTCTGCGAGGTATTTTGTCGTTTGCTCGTAGCCGCGTCCACTCGCGGCGTCGACCGGCACGCGCGGCGCCGCTGCCGATTCCAAACTCTTTCGCAGCAATTGTATCCCCATCCCCGCGGTTGCGATCGTCGGGACAACGGGAATGCCGAGCAGCTCGCTCAACTTGCGGGTGTCCACGCGCCCGCCGCTTTTTCGCAATTCATCCATCATGTTCAGCACGAGCACCTGCGGGCGGCGCAACTCCGCCAACTGCAGGGTCAGCAACAACGCGCGGCGCAGGTTCTTGGCATCAGCGACCTGCACGATCGTCGCCTCGGGATAATCACGGAGCACGTCGCACGTCACGCGCGCGTCTTCGGTGCGCGGCGCCAATTCGTTCACCCCCGGTGTATCGAGCACCACAACGCTTTCCCCTTCGATATCCGCGTTGCCGCGGGCGATTTCCACCGTGGTGCCGGGATAATTCGACACGGTCACATACTTGCCCGTAAGCCGGCTGAACAACACGCTCTTGCCGACGTTGGGATTCCCCACGAGCACCAGCGTGGGCTGGCCCGTTCCGACCGGGCGGTCTGCGGTGATGGCAACGTTGTTCTCGTGACGCCGCATGGTTGTCAGTAGGCGAAAGATTCCAGTTCGTAACGACCCAGATGCGGCCGGCCGCGTTGTTCGTTGAATCGAAGGGCGTCGCGGATGGCCTGTTCCTGCGCGCGCATCTGCGCCGCGGATAACGGCTCGATCCGCAGGGCACGGGTCTGTTCGGTGTACCGGCTGTTCGGGTAGATCACCAGGGGCGAAAAGTAGATGAAATCGTCGCGGCCCAGCGGCAGGTTGTTGATCAAGCGCGCCGTCTCCCGCACGTGGGCTTCGGCGAACTCGCGACCGCCAGCGCCCAACAGCGCAATCACTCCCACGATCAGCCCGGCATTTTTCAGGCTCGCCACGCATTGCGCGATGCCCGCGCTCGTGGCCGGTTTGCACAACCACTTCAACAGGTTGTCGTCGCCTGTTTCCAAACCGATGTAGACCCGGCGCAAGCCGAGCTCGCGCAATTCCTCAAAATCGGCGGTGGTGCGCCGCGGCCCCATGAAGGCGTCGAGGAACGCGCTCACGCCGTCGAAGCGCGTCGTGTGACCCAGCCACCAATTGGCCGGAACGCGCTCTTCCGTGTGCGGTGGAAGCTCGAAACGTTCGTGGAGCACCCGAAACATGCTCACCAAATCCTCGTGCGGCAGGGTCAGCGCATTGGCCTCGCCCAAAAAAATGGAACGGCGTCCCCGCAAGGCTTTCCCGTGGTACGCAATCGCGTCATTGACGTGTTCGGCAAACCGGGCGGGGGTCTTGCGTCCATAGAACACATCGCGATACAACTCGCAGAATAGACAACACGAATACGCGCACCCTTCCGTCGCCTGAAGCACGAGCGCGTTGTACTGGTCGGGCGGAAGCACGGCGACGCGACCGTAAATCGCGTGAAATCGTTCCGCATCGCTGCGCGCGGCCTGCTGGTCAAATTTCGCGGCACGATCCAACGACGGCAGGATCTCCGCGAGGGCCTGACCGGGTCCCGGTTTCGCGTATTCCAGCGCGACCGAGTTCCCCTTTAGTTCGTTGAGCACGGGGACAACCTTCTCATGCGCTCCCGTCACCAGCGCATCGGCGTCTTCCGCGGGGAGAACGCGGCGTTCGATGCCGCCTCCCTGCTCGACGGAACGTCGGTGTGTCACCAACACTTGATGCGACAAGCCACGACGACGATGATGATCGGGTTTCGCCACCTTCGTCAGTCGCCCCTCGAGGTCGTAGTGCAACGCCAGGTCATTCTCAAAATAGAGTGCGAGTTCGAATGCCGAGAGGGCTACATAGACCCGTTCCCCACCCGACAGGAGCACCTGCAACCCCGCCGTGTACCGCGGCACTTCCCCGAACGCGAGTGCCTGCTGGTACTGCAACAGGTTCGTCTTGGCTTCTGTCCCGACTTTCATAAATCAACCTTTCGGTCGCCCTGTCACGCCGTCAGCGCTGTCGCCTCGGCAACGCCGATTTCCTTGTTGGTCAAGTAGCATGCCGGATCGGACGCCCACGGATCGCTGTACACCTGCGCCGCCCGCACTCGGAAACTCCCGCCGCAAATATCCTGGAACCGGCACTGCCCGCACCGTCCCTTGAGTAACGGCAAGCGGTTCCGCAATTTCGCCAGCAGCGGGATCGAGTTGTCGGACCAAATCTGGCTGAATGGCCGCTGCTTCACATTGCCCAGCGTGGCCGCTTGCCAGAACTGGTCGGGATGGACATTGCCTTGCGTGTCGATATTGGCGATGCCGATGCCGGAAGAGTTCGCCCCACCGCCATTCCACTTCATCAATTTGTGGACCTGCTCGGCGCGTTCGGCGTTGCGCTCGCGCAACTTCAAGTAGACGTAAGCGTTGTCCGCGTGGTTATCGACCGTCAGGATTTCCTTTTTCAAGCCGCGCTGGTGAAACGACTGGGTGCGTTCGAGGATGGTGTCCATGGCGCGACGGATCTCCGCCGTCGTCAACTCGTCGGCGGCGTTGCCGCGGCCCGAATAAACGAGGTGGTAAAAGCACGCGCGCTGGATACCCTCGGCCTCGATAAAGTTGAAGATGTCGTGCAAATCCATGCAATTGCGGCGTGTGAGCGTGAGGCGCAAACCAACCTTTTGGTCGACGGCGCGGCAGTTGCGCATCCCGCGCACCGCCCCGTCGAATGCGCCTTTCTTGCCGCGGAATATATCGTTGGTCTCGCCAATGCCATCGAGCGAAATGCCGACGTAGGTGGCGCCGAGTTCCTTGAGTTTCCTCGCGGCGGCTTCATCCAGCAGCGTGCCGTTCGTCGAGAGGGTCAGGCGGAGCCCCTTGCCGACCGCGTAGCCCATCAAGTCGAACAAATCAGGTCGGGTGAGTGGTTCGCCTCCGGAAAACAAGACGGCCGGCACCTGGAACGCCGCGAGGTCGTCGATCACTCGCAAGGCTTCGTCGTGAGCCAGTTCGCCGGGATACTTCTGCGCGTAGCTGTCCGAGTAACAGTGCACGCACCGCAGGTTGCAGGTGCGGGTAACGTTCCACACGACGATCGGGCGGCGTTCCGCGGCGGATTTCGGGGCGCCGTGGCCATGACCATATCGCAACCCATCGGCGGGCTGCTCTTCACCGCAGTAGAGCTTGGTAATATTGACCATGACGCATTCTCTTCGACGTTGCCGGGCTACAATGCTTCGTCCAAAATCTTGTGTCTCCTCATCCGTCGCGGCTCGTAAATGCAGTGTGGCTCTTCCGCCATGTAATTGCCGTGCGCGGCGTAAAACGCCCGGGCGCGGCAGCCGAGGCACACTTTCTTGAATTCACACAGCCCGCACTTGCCTTCGAGCTGTTCGACATCACGCAGTCGACCGAATACTTCCGAGTGCTCCCAAATCTCGCGCATCGGCTGGCGTTTCACGTTGCCCGCGCTGACGGGCAGATAGCCACACGGGTAGACTCCGCCCGTGTGCGACACGAAACAGATGGCGCTGCCGGCAAGACAGCCCTTCGTCATCGCGGCCATGTTCGGACCGCCGCCATGGCCCTGGTCTCCCGGATGACCGTGGCCATTGCCACGAGCCTGCCCGCGTTCGGGTTTGTCATGGCTGTGCGTGGCGTCGATGTGAATATGCTCCGCCGCGGCGCGCTGGCGCATCACGCGAAAATAATGGGGTGCGCACGTCGCTTTAAGATGAAGATCGCGTTCCTTGCTCTTGTCGTACATCCAGTTGAGCACGCGCTCGTATTCCTCGGCGGGCAGCATGTTCGACTCGGCAATTTGCACCCCGCAGCCGACGGGAACCAGCATGAACAGGTGCAACGCGTCCGCGCCAAGTTCCTGAGCCGTGCCGTAGAGTTTTTCGATCTGGCGCACATTGTGGCGGGTGACGGTGCAGTTGATTTGCAGGCTCATCCCGAGGCGGCGCAGGTGACAAAAGCCCTTCACCGCCGCCGCCAGCGAGCCGGGTTGGCGACGAAAACTGTCGTGCGTGATCTCGTCGGCGCCATCGATGCTGATCGCGACGCGCTGGATGCCACTATCGACAATCGCGTGAGCGACGCGTTCGTCGATCAACGTGCCGTTGGTCGCCAGCGCTACCGCCATCCCCTGATCGCGCGCGTGCATGGCGATCTGAAAAATGTCAGGTCGGAAAAGCGGTTCGCCGCCGGACAGAACGAGTATGGGCTTGGCAAACGCGGCCAAGGCGCGGACAAACTGCAGCGCTTCCTCGGTGGTGAGGTCGTTTTTCATGAGCTGCCGGCTCACGTCGAGACGCCGGCAATGAATGCACTCCAAGTTGCAACCCGCCGTCGTCTCCCAGAAGAGGAGCCTGAGCTCATTCTGGTTTTTGGTTTCTGCGACCATGCCCGCTGAATGGTTTAGCACTGGCGGTGCCAGCATGAGGAAACAGAACCTTAATCAACTGCGCCGCAATAGAATACGGGAGATCGTGTGATAAGACCGGGGCACCAGGAACCTGACATTTTGGCAAGACGGCGCGAACCATGTCGACAAGTTGTCGGCTTGGTTTACTTACTTCAGGTGTAACCGCTGTTTTAGCATCCTCAGTGGATGCTAGAAGCGGACGCTGCAACTGGCATTGGCAAGAAGTGCGATGTGGTTGTTGAAGCCGCCGGTGCTGGGCTCGTCGTACGAGTAGAACCCGTAGCGAAGGCGGGCGACCACGTTCTTGCTGATCTTGCGACTGACGCCCGCGAGCACTGAGTGGCGTTAGGAAATCCAATTGCCACGAAAATCATGGACTTCTACCGTTGTGCCAAGAACATTAGAAATTGCAACAAAATCCCTTTGGTGGAAGATGCCTTGAGCTGTCCACGGAGCAATAGTGATGAAGTTGAACGTCGAAGCGGCAAAGAATCTGGCGCTGGCCACCGTTGTGCGGAGGTCTCCTGACCCCGCACCGACTTTGACCGAAGGTCTCGCGTTTATTCCGGATAACAGTGACCGTGCCGTCAGGCGTAACGGCCCGGCCAGAAAACCTGCGCCGAACGCGGTGAGGCAAGCATATAATCCCCTTGGAGACACGGCGCGCCGGCCGCTTATGGCACCGGGATGTATTTGACACGGTAAAGCGAGTTGTCCTTGATCCCCAGATATTCCAGAACGCCGTCGGAATGGAAGGTCGGGCCGTTCTTGACGATTCCGTCGTAGTACTCCGCGCCCGCCTCTTGGCCATCCACAACAACCAATCGCCTCGCGCCCTTCCAGGCACGATACGCCACGTGCCTGCTGTCGGCACTGAAGATCGGCGAGCCTTCAGCAATTGCGTCGTACTCCGCGCTCGCCTCGCCGTCCACCACCACCATACACTTCTCGCTCTTCCAGGCACGATACGCCACGCGCTTGCCGTCGGCGCTGAAGATCAGGGTGTCTTCCCGGATAGCGTCGTACTCCGCGCCCTCCTGGCCGTCCACCACCACCATGCACTTATCGCTCTTCTTGGCCCCATACGCCACGCGCTTGCTGTCGGCGCTGAAGATCGGCGAGCCTTCAGCAATTGCGTCGTACTCCGGGCTCACATGGTCGTCCACTACCACGAACCGCTTCTTGTCCTTCCCCGCCACATACGCCACGCGCTTGCCGTCGGCGCTGAAGATCAGGGAGCGTATTCCGTCATACTCCGGACTCGCCTGGCCGTCCACCACCACCAACTGCTTCGCGCCCTTCTGGGCCGTGTACGCCACGCGTTTGCCGTCGGCGCTGAAGATCAGGGTGCCCTTACCGATTCCGTTGTACTCCGCGCCCGCCTGGCCGTCCACCACCACCAACCACTTCGCGCCCTTCTGGGCTGCGTACGCCATGCGCTTGCCGTCGGCGCTGAAGATCAGGGAGCTTATCCCGTCGTACTCCGCGCCCGCCTGGCCGTCCACCACCACCAACCACTTCGCGCCCTTCTGGGCCACGTACGCCACGCGCTTGCCGTCGGCGCTGANNNNCCAGCAGCGGTTCCGTCGTACTCCGGGCTCGCTTGGCCGTCCACCACCACCACCGCCTGCTTCCCCTTCTTGGCTCCATAGGCCACGCGCTTGCCGTCGGCGCTGAAGATCAGGGTGCCAGCAGCGGTTCCGTCGTACTCCGCGCCCACCTGGCCGTCCACGACGACGCATTGCTTCTGCCCCTTGGTGGTGACGTAAGCGAGATGGCAACCATCCCGACTGAAAGCAGGATCCATCATCTTCGCGTCCAGCGGTCCCAGACGAGTCTCTTGAATCTTGTACACGACGGCCTGCGCATTCGTCTGCTGGGCGGATCCCGTTACAGTCAAACTGAGCATGGCCGTTGTACAAACGACAATCCAGTTCGTGGCGTTCACGTGCTAGCTCTTTGATATGGGGTCACAAGCTCCATGACTGATGGGAATTCGGTTTTGCGGCGCGGGCTACAAGGGGAACCAACTGGCCGCCGAATCTTGCCGCTCCCGCATTGACTCGTCCGTGTTCCGCCCGGAACCTGTCCGATACCGCTTCGCGTTCCCTTCTTCATCCCAAGGCCATTTGTACCGACCGGGCGCGGCGAGTCAAGCACACGGTTGCCAAGATCGCGCATCGGTAACAGAAACCCGCCCCCCAAAAGCGCCTTGGGCACGCCATTCGTAGCCGAAATTGCCGAGTTTCATCCCTCAAACGAAGCCAAAATGAACCCATACGAACCCAACCGTTTTTCCCGATTCCAATTTAGCTAACCCTCTGTCGCCCTGACCTATAGACGCGCAATTTAGCACACAGCCGCTTGGGTTCGTTTCGCAATTTCACCCTTTTTTGCTTCCCCTGGCTCTCCCTGCCAAAGAACGCCCTGATTGTATCCGTTTTGGGAACCCAAATCAAGAAAAACGTCGTAGGACAGCCTCACGAGTTGCATCAGATCAATTGAACCCGACCGGCTGGTTGCCGCCGTGGCGGAACTGCCCGACGCGCTGGACTCGAAATCCCATTTCGGCCAGGCGATGCACGATTTGCCGTCCCGCGACGACGCAGCTCGGCCAGCACCGTCTTCGGAATTTTGCGGCAACCACACGCTTTCGCGTGGGCCAGATGCCAGTCCACCCGCTGCTCCAAGGTCGGCTTCTTCGGCATCGGATGCTTCGAATGCCAGGAACCGTTCATATGTGAACTCATACAGTGTATCTGGTTCTACTCAGACTCCGTGCTGCTTGGTCGTCAAACGTGTCCACAGCCAGCAAACAAGAAACAAAAACCCCGGTGCGGCCAACGCCACAAAAGCCAAGCCCCTCGGAAAGCTGGACGACGAGAGGCGATTCACCAGATAAAACGCGGCGAGGCACGCCATCGTGATGCCTCCGCCCAAACCCTCCCGCCACCAGGCCACCACCATCCCCAGACAAACTCCCAGTGGGAAGAACGCAAACAATACCAACTCTCGTGTAGTGAACTGCGACAAATTCAATCCTTCCCCGAAGGCAAACAGCAGCACGATGCCGACAGCGAGGATGCTCAATACCCTCGCCGACCACCGCAACGCGCAAAGTGAAACCGACCTGTTCGTTATCGATCCATTCACGTCTTCCCTCCCCATCGGTCAAGTGTGCGACCATCATTACACCGCTGATGGCACCGCGAGGAAAGCAGAAAAAGGCGTCCCGCATGCCCCGAAATCCCAAATCGGACACATCTTGTCCTTGTTGATCTGCGTCAACCCGCCCCAAGTGCTGCGACAAGTTCTATTGGGAGACCGAAGGCGCACCCTTGCTTCTTTCTGTCGACTTGACTCCACTCCCAATCGACCGGTAATGATACCTTCCACTGGAAGGTATCACCCAAAGTGCACGATCCATTTCCCAAAGACATGGCAACCGGATCGTATGACTTGGTGGCCCTGCACGTCCTGAGCCAGGGACCAGCCTATGTCTACGGGATCATCCGCCGAATCTCGGAACGAACGAATCATCTGGTTCGTTGGCGTGAAGGCACGGCGTACCGCGTCTTACACGACCTGGAACGGCGCGGTCTGGTGCGAAGCGAGCGGAGAAATCTTTTCGTCACTCGCCCCATTTCCAGCACGTACGATTGCGATCGAGGGGTACCTACCCAACGTCCCGGTGGCCCGCAAAAGACTGGCTCCCCTGGGTGTGCATGTGTCGGCGTGTCGTATCAAATCAAAAAGGCGAGGAGAAAATGAATCAAACCGAATTGAAAATAAAAACCGCACAAATTGGGCAATGCGGAGTTTTACTTTTGCAATTTGAACTATTACGCAATTGTATCGTATCCGCGCCAATGACTACAGATTCAGGCGTTGACCTTGTGGCGTATTCTCCCAAGAGTGGCAAAGCCATCACGATACAAGTTAAAACAAATAAGGAGGCAAAACGCGGTGGCGGCAAAGGCAGGAATGCTTTGGACTGGTGGATTTCAACAAAGAACACGGCACAGTATATCGCATTTGTTGACCTAAAATCTAAATCAATATGGATGTTTAAAAAAGACGAAATACCTCATGTAGCCCAACAAAAATCAGGCGGAAAGCATCATTTTTATATGTATATTGATGATGATGTAAAAACCAGAACTGGGAACGCCGCTCATTGCTACGAGTTTAAAAAGTTCCTTTTGGAAAACAAAATCCATGAGGTTTTTGAGATATGAATTTCAGATTAGGTGACTACCACAAAAGTCATCACGACAAACTGCTGCGAAAGAAGCACACCAGCTTGCGCCACCAGCTTCCCCGCTGTCACTCCGTCAGCAACCTGCGGCCCCGTCTGACAACCTGGCACGAGTGTGATACCCATACGTGGAGGTACTGACTGTCGAAACTGCCGCCGGCCCAAAGCATTGCATGGAAACTTGCCGCGGTGGCCCCGGCGTTGCTAGACTAATCCACAGGTATGGTCTATCTGGATTACAACGCGACGACGCCGGTTGACCCGCGAGTGGCGGACGCGATGGCGCCGTTCCTGCATGAGGAATTCGGCAATCCTTCGAGCCTGCACGCCTACGGTGAGCATGCCAAGACCGCCGTCGAAAACGCACGCGACCACGTCGCCGCTCTCCTCGGCTGCCACACCGACGAGGTTGTCTTCACCAGCGGCGGCAGTGAATCCAACAACGCCGCAATCAAGGGTGTGGCGTTTACCCTGCGCCAAAAAGGTTATCACATCATCACGACGCAGATCGAGCACTCGGCCATCCACAGTCCCTGCAAGTTTCTCGAGCGCCTCGGGTTCTTCGTCGATTACCTGCCCGTGGACCGTTACGGGTTGGTGAAGGTCTCGGATGTGGAAGCCGCGATTCGTCCGACTACCATTCTGATCTCGGTCATGCATGCCAACAACGAGGTCGGCACCATCGAGCCGATCCAGGCCATCGGCCAACTAGCGCGTTCTCGCGGCATCCTGATGCACACCGACGCCGCGCAATCGGTCGGCAAAATCCCGACGCTCGTCGACGATCTGAAAGTTGACCTGTTGAGCATCGCCGGTCACAAGTTTTACGCACCCAAAGGCGTTGGCGCGCTCTACATCCGCCAAGGCGTGCAATTGGAGCCGCTGGTTCATGGCGCCGGTCATGAATCCGGTCGCCGCGCCGGCACGGAAAACGTCCCGCTCATCGTCGCGCTCGGCAAAGCGTGTGAACTCGCTGCCAAGGAACTGGATTCACGCTGGGGTCATTCCCTCGCGATGCGCGACCACCTCTACGACAATTTGAAGAAAATGTTCGGCCGCAAGTTGCACCTCAACGGCCATCCCACCGAACGCGTGCCCAACACCCTCAACGTCAGCATCGAAGGCCAGTTCGGCCAGGAACTGTTGAAGAAAATCCCCGAAGTGGCCGCGTCTACCGGTTCCGCTTGTCACTCCCAAAGCCGCGAAATGTCATTCGTGCTGCGGGCGATGGGTGTTCCCGAGAAGGTCGGCTGCGGCGCGGTGCGATTCAGCGTCGGGCAATGGACAACCGTCGGGGATATCGAAACTGTCTCGGAACTTCTTCAACTGCGCGTCCTGCAATCGAACGCGAGATCTTGATCGAGATTGTCGCCCTGAAAACCGCCAGCGCTACACTCTGGCTTCGGGTGTGCCGCTCTTCAGCGCCCGATGCACCGCGGAAAGAAGTTCGGTTTTGTCGAGCGGCTTGTTGAGGTATTCACAGGCGCCGTTGCGGATCGTTTCCATGTATTGGCCCCAATCGCCAAAGGCCGTGATAATGATCACCGGCACTTTGGGAAACGCCGCCTTGACGGCATTGAGAAACGCCGTGCCGGTCATCCCAGGCATGGAGACATCGGTGATAACGAGGTCGAACCGCTTCTTCGTGTCGTTGATGAACTGCATGGCGCTGGGCGCGTCGGAATACGGGAGGACCTCGAAACCGTCCTTTTCCAGCACCTTCTTGAGCGCTTTCAGTACTTCGATGTCGTCATCCACCAATAAAATGGCTGTCTGGTTGCCGGTCTCCCTCACGCTTGGCGGAATAGCACCGTGAATGCCACAAGGCACGCCATTTACGCAACCCGTTGACGCAAGCCCTGTTGGGAATATCCTGTCAAAACCAAAGGACATCGCCCAGCCTGCCAGCTTGTCAGCCGCACGCACCATGCGGCGACAACTTGACACATGCGCGCCGTTCAGTTCCCCGGCTTCGAGAACCGCCGATAAAGCGTCCGAGACGAAATGCCGAGGAGTTTGGCTGCCTTCTCCTTGTCGCCGCCGCATTGATTGAGCGCGGCGGCAATGATGCGGTCCTCGGCTTCCGCCATCGGCAAACCAATGGGAATCGTCACCGATGGTCCAAGAAATCCTCCATCGGCGCTCACCGAGGGCGGAGGCGTAAGTTGAAACATTTGGATGGTGTCGCCCGAGGCCACGACAATCGCGCGCTGCACGGAGTTTTCAAGCTCACGAACGTTGCCGGGCCATGGATGGCTGGCCAATTGCTCCAGAGCCGCTGGCGCGATGGCGTGCACGCCCTTTCGCATCCGTGTCGCGTACTTCTTCAGGAAATGTTCCGCCAGCAATGGAATATCGTCGACCCGCTGCCGCAGCGTGGGCAGCGTGACGTTCACCACGTTGAGCCGGTAGAACAGGTCCTCGCGAAATTCCCCTTCGGCGATCGCCTTGCGGATGTCCACGTGCGTCGCGCTGATCACGCGCACGTCCACCTGAACATCCTTGACGCTGCCGAGGCGCTGAAAGCGACCGTCCTGCAACACGCGCAACAGCTTCGCCTGCAATTGCGGGCTCATCTCGGCGATTTCATCGAGAAACAACGTGCCGCCATCGGCCAGTTCGAATTTCCCGGGCTTGGAACCCGCCGCGCCCGTGAACGCCCCGCGTTCATAGCCGAACAACTCGCTTTCCAGCAGCGTCTCGGGAATCGCCGCGCAACTGATTTTCACAATCGCGTTATCGCGTCGCTGGCTCAGGTTATGAATCACGTCGGCCACGACTTCCTTGCCCGTGCCACTCTCGCCCTGGATGAGCACGCTGACGTCCGTCGGCGCGATTTGGCGGATGAGTTTCTTGATGGCCACCATCGCGTCGTTGTTGCCAATCAGCGCGTCTTCGCTGCGTTGTTGCTGCAATTCCTCGCGCAACCAACGGTTCTCTTCCGCAAGCCGCTGCTTCTCGACCGCCTTGCTGACGGCTTTCACCAACGCGGTGCGATCAAGTGGCTTCTCGATGAAATCGTACGCCCCGAGCCGCATCGCCTCGACCGCCTTCTCGACCGTGCCATGCCCGGTGATGACGATGACCTCGACAGTCGGACGGACTTCCTTGGCGCGCTTCAGCACCTGGATGCCCTCCAGATCCGGCAGCATCAGGTCGGTGATCAGCAGGTCAGCGCCATCGCTCTCGAATTTCGCCAGGCCATCCACCGCGGTGTTGAGCGACGTGACATGGTAGCCTTCTTTGGCGAGAATCTTCTCCGCGGCAGTGCACAGCGCTTCTTCATCGTCAATCAACAGAATCTCAGCTCTTTGGGGCATGGATGGACTCCTCGGCGCACGGTAGTTCGATGATGAAGGTGGTGCCATGGCCGGGCGCGCTCTCGCAACGAATCGTCCCGCCGTGTTCGGCGACGACTTGTTGCACCAACGGCAACCCCAGGCCCGTGCCACTCGGTTTTGTGCTGAAAAACGGCTTGAAAATTTGCTGGCGCTCTTCTTCCGTCATTCCTTTGCCGGTGTCGGCAATCGTAAGAGAAACGCCGGACCGCACCCGCGCCGTGCGCAGGGTGAGCGTGCCGCCATTGGGCATCGCTTCGATCGCGTTGCGCACGAGGTTCAGAACCGCCTGCCACAACTGGCCTTCGTCACCGTCGATGGCGGGGAGTGAATCGTTCAGGTCGGTCTCGACCCTTACACCGGTCGCGGCGAACAGGGAATCCATGAACGAAATCCCCTGGGAGATCGCCTCATTCAGCGAGATGCGCGCCCGCCGTGGCTTGGGCATGCGCGCGAACTGCAAATAGTCCTCCGTCACCCGCTGGATGCGCCGGACCTCCGAGTCAATCGACCGCAACAGTGACCGCGCTTCGTCGGCAGCCCCGGCCCGTTCCTTCGCCAGCATCTCGATTTCATCCCCCACCAGATCGATGTTCAGCGTGATCGAGCTGAGCGGATTGCGGATTTCGTGCGCCAGTCGCGCCGACATCGCCCCAATGACCGCCAGCCGCTCGGCACGCAGGTTGTCTTCCTCAAGCCGCTTTCGCTCGGTAATGTCACGCAGAATTGCCGACCGGCCAATCGAGTGTTCCTGCGGATCGCGCAGCAGGGAGACGCTGACCTCCACGGGCACTCGCCCGCCATCCCTGGCAAGACGGACCGTTTCCAGATGACAGTGCCCGTCACGGGCAATGTCGTTTTCGATGCGCTGCAATTCGCCCATTTTCAGCACTTCGGGCGGCACGAGCATCGCGAGCGGCTTGCCGAGAATCTCCTCGGCGCGCCAGCCGAATACGCGCTCGGCGGCCCGATTCCACGAGCGGATGCGGTTCTCCGCGTCGAGCGCGAAAATCACATCAGCGGAATCATTGACAATGCTTTCGAGCTGCTGCAAATGGCGGTAACGGTCGCTGGCGATGTAGGCGTCCATCGCCAGGGACGCATCGAGCATGAAAACCTTTTCCAACGCGACGATTGATTCATACGCGCAATCGGGATCGTTCGCGAAGAATCCGCGAATGAGCGGCACGAACAACTTGAAGTAGATGTTGTACCCCAACAGGTACCAACATGGACTCAGCCCCACGCGCTCGTGCGTCTTTCCGATCCGCAAGCGGTCCTCGAAATACGCGTCGTCGAACCTGCCGTCCGTGATGCGCATGAGGTAATCGCGCTGGAGCTTCTTCAAACGTTCGACGGTCGAGTGATCGCGCAGCAATCGGGCCGTCTCGGGAAAGGCGAGCAATTCCTGGTAGAACGCGTCTTCAATCGCGATGATGTGCTTTTCAAACAACGGGCGCAACGCCTTGAGCGATTGGACATCGCGTGGCGTCAACCCGAGAAACTCCAGCCGTTGCTCCCGTTCCGTGGAGGACATCGCATGCCAAGCGTATGAGGCCACTGACAAGTTGTCAATTCACAACGGCTTGACTCACCGCATCCTGCGCAGCTTGTTTGAATTGCCGTGTCAACTCGAGCGTTGAGCCGCAGCGCAATTCAGCCGCCGGCGCGAAAATCGGTCAATGCCTTTGGTGGCCACGCAACTCGCAGAGCGTTGAGCACGACAACAATGTCGACGACCTCTTGCGCAATCGCCCCAGCCACCGGGGGCAAGTGGCCGGCCGCGGCGGCGATCATGCCGATGATGCTCAACGCCATCCCACCCACCGCGCTCTGCAGGGCGATGTTGCGCATCCGTCGACTGATGTGTAGAAGCTCGTCCACTTTCTCCAATGAACTATCCAGAATCACTGCGCCCGCGGACTCGCTGGTGACATCACTGTTTTGACCGAAGGCGACACCGACGGTCGCGGCCATCAAGGCGGGCGCGTCGTTGATGCCATCACCAAGAAACAGCGTCCTGGCCTTTTGAGTCTCCTCCTGAACAATGCCCAGTTTTTGCTCAGGGCTCTGGGTGGAGTGCACATCGCTGATGCCAACGTGCTTGGCGAGATAACGCACTTCCGATTCACGATCGCCGGAGACGAGCATTACTTTGTGGATCAAGTGCCGGGGTAGGAGGTGCCCGATAAATGAAACTCCCTCAACCCGCGGCTCGTCTCGAAACCGATACGTCGCCGCGTACATGTTGTCGATCAAGATGAAGCACTCCAGTCCGCCGGCCACTTGCGGCAACTCTCGAGCAACGTTCGGAACTTGCACCGCCAGCTTATCGCGACTGGTGATCCATATGGTCCGGCCTGCAACGGTGCCCCGTAATCCTTCGCCCGGGCGCTCGCTGATTTCACTGGCATCCTGCAGTCTGATCTCCGCCGCCTCCGCGGCGGCAAGGACGGCGCGGGCCAGTGGATGTTTCGAATAGCGTTCGAGGCTGGCCACCAACGCGAGGATGTCACCTGGCGCGAACCCCTTTCGGCAATTCTGTTCCGTGAGCTTCGGCTCGCCATACGTTAACGTTCCGGTCTTGTCGAAGATCATGGTGCGACACGTGTCAATCTGTTCTAGGACCGCCGGATCCCGGATGACGATCGACCGTTTTGCCGCCAACGAGATGGCGCCGATGATGGCAACGGGAATGGCGATCAACAACGGGCAAGGCGTGGCCACCACCAGAACCGCAAGGAACCGGTCGGCTTGACCACTGACCAGCCACGCCACGAGCGCAACGGCGACCGCTAGTGGAGTATAATACGCACCGAGTTGGTCCCCGAGTCTCCTCAACCGGGGCCGCTGCTGCTCGGAGGCGCGCATCACCCGTGTGATCTTGGCATAGCGGGAGTCCTCAGCCAGTTTGCTGCAACGGATGGTCAGCGCCGACTCTCCATTGACCGAGCCCGACAAGACCTCGGCTCCGGGCGTCTTCGACATCTGGAAAGGTTCTCCCGTCAGGTAAGACTCGTCCATCACACCCCGCCCCTCAATCACCACACCGTCCACGGGGCAAATGTCATGCGGAAAGACCAGCACCGTATCACCCACTGCGATCTGGTCCAGTGGCACTTCGAGGAGCTCAGATCCGCGTTTCCGATGCGCGACCGAAGGCATGCGCTTGGCCAGCGCCTGAAGAACAGAGGAGGCGCTGCGAACGGCATAGGTCTCCAGCGCCTCGCCGCCCGAGAGCATCAGCACCACGAGTGAGCCAGCCAGGTATTCCCCGACCAGCACGGATGTCACAATCGAGATGCCGGCCAGCAAATCGGAGCCGAATTGCCGTCGAGCCAGTTTGGTAAGCAATTCCCATACAAGAGGAATGCCACCAAACAACAGGGTCGCGATCAACGGCAGTTGGCGGACAGCAACGCTCGTGAGCCCACCGGTGCGGAGCACAATGTGGACGAGAATTGCCGCGATGGAAAACACCGAGATTACAGCGTGTTTCCGAGATGGGTGACCTGTTCCCAACTCGTCATCCGTCCGGCGCATCATCTTGCCTCCGGGTGCGCCGCCTCTTCCGCAAGCATCGTCACGGGAAGTTTCCACTCACCTCCGCTCCAGTTAAACCTCGAACGATTGGCGCGTATTGCGAATCAAACGGACCCGACCAAACCGGTCGCTACGGCGCCAGATTCCAGTGTGCGTTGCCGTGACACGTGATTCCGTGCTGTTCCAAGCCGTACCGATTCTTATGGTTCCTCCAGCCAATCGTCTTCAGCAATTGTGACTTTGTCTAGTCCTTTAGCCACGCTTATGCCACCACAAAAGCTTTTTTTACAAGGTATTGCGCGCGTGGTCGATAACCATAGAACCAGAGAGAACGCTCGCGTGCGCAGATTGACAATGTGGCGGTTCAAGGACCGGGGTGTGACAACTTGGCCGCGTCGAACTCCGAGCCTTTCGACCGTAGCGCTTGGCTTACTTACTGCAATCCAACGCATTAACCGCACTCGTCAGGCGAATACGCCACACTGGTATTCGCAATGCTGGAGTCTCAAAGCAGATGTCAATGCGCGCGTTGCTGCGGACTTTTGACGAATCAGACTCGGAAAGTCTCTTCGAGATGTATTGCCAGTTCGAACCGAAGGGCGAGTTCCAAGGATTACCGCCATGCACCGCCCCGCAGATCAAAAAGTGGCTCACCCAATTTTGTGAGCTTGGCTTCTCTCAATTCGTAGTGGAAATGGGCGGGCGCATCGTCGGCCATTCCATGTTGTGTCCCTCGCAACAAAAAACGGAAGCTGAGCTGGCGATGTTCCTTCATCAAGACCACCGAGGATACGGGTTGGGAAAGAAACTGTTGCTCGGAACGCTTAACTTTGGCTGCAAACGACTTGAGCTTCAGCACGTTTGGCTCTTCGTAACGGGCTCCAACCCGGCGCTGTGCTTATTTGAGGAAGTTGGCTTCCGACCCCGGTCTAATGGCGATCCGCTGGCGTGGGAAATCGAGATGGAACGGCCCTCGCACTGCGGGAAGTGTAAGGGCGACAAGTGCATCGTCTTTGGCGAGGGATTCCCCAGAATCGTCGTTGCGCACGCGCGTTGCGCGACGAAGCGCTGAGCGAAACCGCGTGGCGCCCGATACAATCACTATTGTGGCGTGACAATGTGTCGGGATTACCGCTACAGGTTGACAGTTTGTCCCCCAAATGATCAGCTTCATTCTCAGGCTTGTGAATTCTTTCACACCGCAATAACCACAACACCAAGTAGTTGCGTTATGACTCTTTGCGGCTTCGGAAACTGGCAAGGCCGTTGCTAAGTCAGCAGTCAGGCAATGACGCAGACCCTACATGGCACAGTTGTGCCGTCGAAACCAGCGGTGGCGAAAGTGTCGAACGGCAGCCGCGTCGACCCCATCTTCCGTCCGAACTCGGTGGCCGTCATCGGCGCATCAAATCGCGTGGGCACGGTTGGTCACGATCTGTTTCGCAACATTTTATTCAGCGGTTACACCGGTACACTTTATCCCGTTAATCCCAAAGCGGCGTCGATTGCCGGCGTGCATGCCTACACGAACATCGGCGAGATTCCCGATGAAATCGACCTCGTGCTCATTATGGTTCCACCCATTGTGGTGCCGCAGGTCTTGGAAGACTGCGGCAACAAGGGCGTCCGCGGCGCCGTTATCGTCACGGCGGGATTCAAGGAAATTGGCCCGGAAGGCGCTGCGTTGGAGCAACAAGCCATCGAGGTTGCCCGCCGTCATGGCATCGCGTTGGTCGGCCCGAACTGTCTCGGCGTGATCAATACTGACGCCGACATCATGCTCAATGCCAGCTTTGCCCGTCGCATGCCCAAGCACGGCAATATCGCCTTCCTGTCCCAAAGCGGCGCCCTCTGCGCAGGCATCCTCGACTACGCTCGAGGCCGCGATGTTGGGTTCTCGAAGTTTATCAGCGTCGGCAACAAGGCCGATGTTACCGAAATCGATCTGCTGCGTTATCTGGCCAATGACGACGGTACCGACGTCATTCTGATGTATCTGGAAACCCTGGTTGATGGCCGCGCCTTCATCGAACTGGCTCGCGAGATCACGGGCGAACTCGCACACCGCAAACCGATACTGGCCATCAAATCCGGGCGGACTACGCAGGGCGCGGCCGCCGCCCGTTCTCACACCGGTGCTCTCGCCGGGAGTGACGCCGTCTACGACGCCATTTTCGCGCAGGCCGGCATCCTACGCGTCGATACTGTAGAAGAACTCTTCGACTTCGCGGTCGGGTTCTCACGCCAGCCGTTGCCCAAAGGCAACCGCTTCGCCATCGTCACCAACGCGGGTGGTCCCGGCATCATGGCCACCGATGCCGCCATCCGTCATGGGCTCGAGCTCGCCAAACTGCGACCCGAGACACTCGAGTCCCTCAAGGCGAAGCTGCCACCGACCGCGAACTTTTCCAACCCCGTCGACGTCATCGGCGACGCCACGTGCGATCGTTATACCACTGCCCTGGAAGCCGTCCTCGGCGATCCGAACGTTGACGGGTTGGTGGTTCTGCTCACGCCCCAGTCGATGACCGACATCGAAGCCATCGCGCGCACGATTGGTGAAATCGCGCCGACCAGCAAGAAACCGGTGCTTGCTTCCTTTTTCGGTCACGTGGACGTATCCGCCGGCGTGCGAATTCTCGAGCAACACAACGTCCCGAACTACGAGTTCCCTGAAAACGCGTCCCGCTCGCTCGCGGCCATGTGCCGGTACACGCAGTGGCTGTTGCGACCGCGCACAAAGGAACGCCACTTCGAAGTCGATCGCGAGGCGGTGACCCAGATATTCGCGAAGGCCCGCGGCGAAGGCCGCACGTTCCTGCCGGAGGCCGAAGCGCTCGCGGTGTTGAAAGCCTATGGCTTCCCGCTTCTCCAACACGCCCTGGCCAAGAGCGAAGACGAAGCCGCCGAATGGTTCCAAAAAATCGGCGCGCCCGTTGCCATGAAGATTGCGTCCCCCGACGTCGTCCACAAGCTCGATGTCGGTGGCGTATTGCTCAACATTTCCACGCCCGAGGAAGCCCGTGCTGGTTATAATAAAATCACAAACGGGGTGAAACAAAAACTACCCAGCGCGCGGCTCTTCGGCGTGGAGATACAGGCCATGGCGGCCAAGGGCGTCGAGGTCATCCTCGGCATCAGCAAGGATCCGTCCTTCGGCCACATCATCATGTTTGGCTTGGGCGGCACGTACGTCGAGGTCCTCAAGGATGTCAGCTTCCGGCTGGTGCCGATCCGCGAGCTCGGCGCCCACAATATGATCAAGTCGATCCGCGCCGCCAAGGTGTTCGACAGTTTTCGCGGTCAACCTCCTGCCGACACCGAAGCGATTGCCGAATGTCTGGAGCGTCTTTCGCAACTCATTGTTGATTTCCCCGAGATCACCGAATTGGACATCAACCCGCTCATTGTCCATGCCGAAGGCAAGGGCGCACGGGTGGCCGATGTACGCATCGCGCTCGCCCCGGACGCGCACGGGCCCTAGGAGGCTGGCCGATGCAGATGGTGCCCGCCACTCCTTCCGATGTTCGCGCGGGCGAGGCGCGGAAAATCTCGGTCGCGCAAGTCCTTGTTTACGAATTGCGCGTGCGCGACGCCATGAGCAAGCCGCCCATCACCGCCGCGCCGACCGATACCTTGCGCGCCGTTCAACATCTGATGAAAGCGCGGCGCATCTCCGGTGTGCCGATCAGCGACGGTGATAAGCTGCTCGGCCTCATCAGTATTGAGGACATTATCCGCGCGCTCGACAAAGGCTACATCGATGACCACGTGCAGCAACACATGGCCCGCAACGTGATCACGCTGCGCGACCATTTCTCGCTCGTGCGCGCCGTGGCAGAGTTCGACCGACACGAGTTCGGTCGGTTTCCGGTCCTCGATGGAAACGACCGGTTGATCGGCGTCCTCACTCGTGGCGACATCACGGATTGCCTGATGCAGCACCTCGAACGGCGCGCCGAAGAAGCCCTGGCGCATGAGGCCGCCTTGCGCGCGGAACGCGTGGCTGACGATGCCGCCAACCGGGTCGTCGTGCGCGCACACGTGCGCACGGGCGATTACGACAGCGCGGGGAAGCTTTCCCAGCGAATGCGCCAGGTGTTGCGCGAGCGCGGTGTCGCCCCTGAAATTCGGCGGCGCGCGGCGGTGGTCGCCTATGAAGCGGAGACGAATATCATCATCCACTCGCTCGGCGGCGAGATCACCGCGACAATTGACCCTGACAAAGTGTGCATCGAAGCGGTCGATGTCGGTCCTGGCATCGGGAACGTGGAACAAGCGATGCAGGAAGGCTGGTCGACCGCAGGACGGCTGCCGCGCGAACTCGGTTTTGGGGCCGGCATGGGATTGCCCAACATCCAGCGATGCTCGGATAAATTGGAGATAAAATCGGACAACAAGAGTGGAACGACACTGCGTTCCGAGATTTACCTCCGCAAAGCAGGAGTCTCCGCATGAAAACGCCAATATTGGTTCAACTCCAGCCACTGATGGCCGCCCTCCGGGCCGAACAGCTCACCAACAATCGGCCGGAAACATTGACGGGCTGTTACATCTCCGATTTGCTGAGTGACGTTCTCGCGCACGCGGAGCCCGGGATGATTTGGCTCACCATTCAGACACACCGCAACGTGGTATCCGTCGCCGCCACAAAGGACATTGCCGTCGTCTTGTTCACCTGCGGACGCAAGCCCTACGCCGAAGTCATCGCCGAGGCGGACGAGGAAGGCCTTGCGCTGTTGACCACGCCACTGACGACGTTCGAAGCCGCGGGGAAACTTTGGGAAGCTGGATTGCGAGGAAAGAACGGCCATGAGTGAGCCCGTTGCCGCCCCGACAAACTCGATTACACCGCCTCCACAGACCCACGTACGGAGCGGCTCCACGGCGCCGTTGCTGCCGCATCACCCGAGTGGCGACCAGCGTTTCGCATCGCTCGATCAGACCTTGCAGCATTACAAGTTCGAGCCGACGGCGCTCATCCAGGTTCTGCACGCCGCGCAGCACCTGTTCGGCTATCTCGCGCCGGATGTGCTTCGGTACATCGCCTCCGCAATGAAGCTGCCGCTGGCGCACGTGTACGGCGTCACCACGTTCTACAACTTCTTCTCCATCGTGCCGCGTGGGAAGTACCAGATCATGGTTTGTACGGGCACAACCTGCCACGTCCGCGGCTCCGCGACCGTGGTGGAACGGCTCGGTCAGCAACTCGGCATCAAGCACGGCGAGACGACGAAGGACGGCTTGTTCAGCCTTCAAACGGCGCGATGTATCGGCGCCTGCGCGCTGGCGCCCGCGATCACCATTGGCGACGACGTGTATGGCAAACTTTCGCCCGACAAGATTCCGCGATTCTGTCAGAAGGAGTTGAAGAAATATGTTTGACCAACTCTCACTGAACATTCTCGACATCGGCATGAACTCGCTGGCTGCCGGCGCAACCGTGGTGCGAATCACCGTGATCGAAGATGTGCCCCATGACCAGTTGCTCATTCGCATCCGGGATAATGGGCGGGGGATGGACGAGAAAACGCTGCGTGACGTTCTGGCGAAGAATGCTTCCACGAAAGCGGGCCGCAAGAAACCCATCGGTCTTGGTCTCGCGTTACTACGGCAGACATCCGAGATGTGCGACGGGGCGTTCCGTATTCAATCCGCGCCGGGCAAAGGAACGGGCGTGACGGCTTCCATGCGTCTCTCGCACGTGGACCGCCCGCCACTCGGTGATCTCAACGCAACGATCTTCGCCTTGTGCGCCGTGAATCAGGACGCAGATGTCCAACTCCATTATCGATCTGGCGACCAGAAATTTCATTTTAGTTCACAGGAAGGGAAACACAATGAACCTCGACGAACTCAAGAAACTCAAGGAAAAGGCGCAGCGGCAGGTTGCGCTGCGTGAAGGCAACAAGAAATACCGCGTTGTGTTCAGCATGGGCACCAGCGGCATCGCCGCCGGTGCGCGGGAGATCATGACGGCCATGCTGGATGAAATCGACAAGCGCGGCATCGAAAATGTGGAGGTCGCCGTCACCGGTGAGATTGGTTTGGTGGACGCCGAACCGGTCATCCGCATCGAGGACCGGAGCGGCGAGAAGGTGACGTACGCCAATGTCAACGCCGACGCCGCCCGCAAGATCGTCGCCGAACACCTGCAAAAAGGGAAAGTCGTGGACGGCCTCGCGGTGGGCAAGACAAAGGAAGCGGAGCGGACCAAATAGATGATTCGCACGCACATCCTCGTTTGCACGGGCACGGGCTGCACCAGCAGCGGTAGCCTCGTGACGCGCGACGCCCTGCTCGCGGAGCTCAAGAAGCACGGGCTGGAACGCGAGATCGAGGTCGTTGAAACCGGCTGCATGGGCCGCTGCGATCTCGGTCCTGTGTTGCTCGTTCATCCCGATGGCACGTTCTACAAGAACGTCCTGGCGGCCGACGTGCCTATGCTTGTCGAGGAGCATTTCGTCAAGGGCCGTCCGTACACGAAACTGCTGCCGCAGGATCCGCAGACGCACAACGTCGTCGCAACGCAGGCGGACTTCACGTTCTTCAATCGCCAGATGCGCATCGTCCGCTACAACTGCGGCGTCATCGATCCGGAAAACATCGAGGAGTACATTGCCCGTGACGGTTACAGCGTGCTTGGCAAGGTGCTCGCCTCGATGACGCCCGAGCAGGTCATCGGCGAGATCAAGGCCAGTGGCTTGCGCGGCCGTGGTGGCGCGGGTTTCCCGACGGGCAGGAAGTGGGAGATCATGCGCCAGGCCCCTGATTTCCCCAAGTACGTCGTTTGCAACGCGGATGAGGGCGACCCCGGCGCGTTCATGAANNAGCGTGCTCGAAGGCATGGCCATCGGCGCGTACGCCATGGGTTCCAACCGGGGGTTCATTTATATCCGCGCCGAGTACGGCCTCGCGGTGAAGCGCCTGCATATCGCGATCGAACAAGCCTACAAATACGGACTGCTCGGGAAGAACATATTGGAGAAGGGTTTCGATTTCGACGTTGAAGTCCGCATCGGTGCGGGCGCGTTCGTCTGCGGCGAGGAAACGGCGCTGATGCGTTCGGTGGAAGGTCGGCGCGGTCAGCCGCAACCCCGCCCGCCCTTCCCCGCGCAACGCGGCCTCTGGGGCAAGCCGACCAACATCAACAATGTCGAGACATGGGCCACCATCCGCCCCATCATCCTCCGCGGCGCGCCGTGGTTTGCCTCGATTGGCACCGAGAAGACGAAAGGCACCAAGGTGTTCTGCCTTGCCGGGAAAATCAACAACACCGGCGTGGCCGAACTTCCCTTCGGCACGACGCTGCGCGAGATGATTTTCGGGGTCGGCGGCGGGATACCCAACGGCAAGAAATTCAAGGCTGTCCAAACGGGCGGCCCCTCCGGCGGCGTCATTCCCGAACAGCACCTCGACATACCCGTGGAATACGAATCGCTGCAAAAACTTGGCTCGATCATGGGGTCGGGCGGCATGGTCGTGATGGACGAAGACTCGTGCATGGTGGACGTGGCACGGTTCTTCATGGACTTCTGCTGCGACGAATCTTGCGGCAAATGCCCGCCCTGTCGCGTCGGCACGCGTCAGATGCTCTCCATCCTCGAACGCATCTGCAACGGCCAGGGTAAACCCGATGACATCCAAAAACTCGAAGACTTGGCCGCCATGGTCAAGGACTCGAGCCTGTGCGGCCTCGGCCAGACCGCCCCGAATCCCGTGCTGACGACATTGCGTTACTTCCGCGATGAGTACATGGCGCATATCGTTGAAAAGCGGTGTCCCGCGCGTGTCTGCCGCGAGCTGCTGCACTTCGAGATCGACCAGGTTGCCTGCAAGGGGTGTTCGATCTGCGCGCGGGCCTGCCCCGTGCAGACGATTCACAAGGTGGACGGCCAAAAGAAGTTCTACATTACCACCGAAACATGCATCCACTGCGGCGCGTGCTTTGAGGCGTGTCGTTTCGACGCGGTTGTGAAGACGTCACCCGGCCGCACTCGAACGGAGACTCCAGAAGACGAAGTGCTCGCGGGAGAGGTGAAGTCATGATTGCCGGGAAGGAAATCTCCCTGACCATTGACGGCAAACCGTGCAAAGGCGCGCTGGGGCAGACAATCCTGCAGGTCGCCGGCGATAACGGCATCGAGATTCCCACGCTCTGTTACTTGAAGAATCTTTCGCCGTGGGGTGGCTGTCGGATGTGCATCGTCGAGGTCCAGGGCAGCCCGAAGGTCGTGCCCGCCTGCTCCACGCCGGCGACCGACGGCAGCACCGTCATCACCAACAGCGAGCGGCTGCAAGGGCTGCGGCGGCTCACGCTGGAGTTGCTGTTCAGCGAGCGCAATCATTTCTGCCCGATCTGCCCGATGAACAAGGGCGACTGCGACCTGCAGCAACAAGCCTACGGGTTCGGCATCGATTCAATTCGCTATCCCTACTTGTACCCGGCGCTGCTGGTTGACGTTTCCGGCAAATACTTCGGGCTGGATCACAACCGCTGCATCCTCTGCACCCGCTGCGTGCGCACGTGCGATGAGATCGAAGGCGTCCACACGCTCGACATCGGCAACCGCGGCGTGAAGAACCAGATTGTCGTCGACCTGAACGTCATGTTTGGTGCGTCAACCACCTGCACGTCCTGTGGCGCCTGCGTGGCGGCGTGTCCGACGGGTGCGTTGTTTGACAAGTCGGCCGCCTTCCACGGCCCGCTGAGCCGGTGTCAACAGGTGCGCACGACCTGTACCGAATGTCCGGTGGGTTGCGGATTGGTCGTGTACACGAAAGACAACCGTATTGTGGACGTTTTCGGGGATGCCGAGTCGACGGTCAGCCGGGGGCATCTCTGTCGCCGCGGCCGCTACGAAACCTGGGTCGAACCGCGCCCGCGCATCCTGCGGCCCATGGTGCGGCGCGATGGCCACCTGGTGCCCACCTCATGGGGTGACGCGGTCCATACCGTCAAGACATTGATCAGCGCATCGAACCACGGGCAGAATGCGATGCTGGTTTCGCCGCGGGTGACGAACGAAACGATGCGCACGTTGCAGAAGATCGGGTTGCGTTTTGACCACATCGGCATGTTTGTCGCGGACAAGGAATCGGCGCTGTGCACGTCGCCCGAATTCTCGACGGATGCCATGAAACGATTGGATGACGCGGATGGGATGATTCTCTTGGGCGCACAACCGAGTCGTGAACAGGGAGTCGTCGCCGCCAAGATTCGCGTTGCGGTCCGAAAACGTGGCGTCAAGCTGGTGATCTTGAATTCACGCCGCAGCGATCTCGACGCCTACGCGGATATCTCCGCTCCCATCGTAACCCTCGAACGAAAGTTCTGGAATCGGGTTGGCGAAGTGCTCGGGAACGTGAAACGCCCGGTGTTGATCTACGGGGCGGCCGCGATGACTGCGGTTGGCGTGACGATCCTGGATCGTCTGACCAAGGTGCTCACATCGCAGTGCAACGGCGGAGAAATGCTCGCGCCAATTCAGTTGCCCACCAGCACGAACAGCCTAGCCCTGGCGGCCGGCGGCGTCGAGCCCGTCGAAGATATTTCGACATGGCTTGGCGTGCAGCCGGTGAACTTCCTGTACGTTGTCGCCAGCGACGAACCGGACGGAGGTGCGCGGTTGTTGAAGGAGCCGCATGTGCGCGCATTCTTGGAGCAAATCGACTGCGTCGTGGTGCAGGCGAGTTACGAGTCGGCGCTGACGGATGTTGCCAGGGTCGTCCTCCCATCCGCGATCTGGTGTGAGAAAAACGGCTCCGTCACGAATTTCGAAGGACGCGCACTGCCTCTGCGGGCGGCTTTGGCTCCCAGCGGCGAGGCGCGCGAGGACAACATAGTTTTGGAGACCGTATTTGCGTGAGCGATAAACCGAAAATCAAAGTGGCGACCGCGTGGCTCGGTGGTTGTTCAGGCTGCCACATGTCGTTCCTGGATTTGGACGAACGGCTGATTGACCTAGCCGGGCTTGTCGAGTTCACCGCCAGCCCGATCACCGACGTGAAGGAAATCCCCGAGGTGGATGTGGGCATCGTCGAAGGCGCGGTCTGCAATGAAGACAACGAGCGCGTACTGGGCACGATGCGCGCGCGCTGCAAAGTGCTCGTCGCCCTGGGCGATTGCGCGCTCACCGGCAATATCCCCGCGTTGCGCAACCGGCAGAAGTTGGCGGACGTGTTGGAGCGCGGCTATGTCGAAACGGAAAGCACCCAGGCCGGGGAGATTCCGAATGCGCCCGAAGTCCCCAAGCTGCTGGGAACGGTGCGACCGATCCAGGAATTCGTGAAAGTGGACGCCCACATCCCCGGCTGTCCACCAGATGCGGATGCGATCTGGTACGCCCTCACGGAGTTGCTCGCGGGCCGCCAACCCAAATGGACCCCGGTCAACATGCGTTATGACTGAGACCAACGCCAAAACCATTACGATCAATCCCGTCACCCGCATCGAGGGGCACGCGAAGATCACGATTCATCTCGACGACGCGGGTAACGTGGCCGACACGCGGTTCCACGTGGTCGAGTTCCGCGGGTTTGAAAAGTTCTGCGAGGGACGGTTCTTCGCCGAGATGCCGCAGATCACCGCGCGCATCTGCGGGATTTGTCCCGTAAGCCATCTGCTCGGCAGCGCGAAAGCCTGTGATGCGATTCTGGGTGTGGAAATTCCGCGTCCCGCCAAGCTTCTGCGGGAATTATTGCACATGGGCCAACTGACACAGTCGCACGCGTTGAGCTTCTTCCATCTAAGCGCACCGGATTTGTTGCTGGGGTTCGATAGCGACCCGTCCTCGCGCAATATCATCGGCCTCATCCAGCAACATCCGGATGTCGCCCGGCGCGGGATCCGACTTCGCAAGTTTGGTCAGGAAGTCATCAAGCTGACGGGCGGACGCAAGATTCATGCGGATTTCCCCGTGCCCGGTGGTGTGAACAAGGCGCTGACGGTTGCAGAACGCGATGAAATGCTCGCCGGCCTGCCCGAGGCCGTCCAGCACGCCCGGTTCGCGCTCGACTTGCTGAAGAAGTATCAAACGGATCATCGGCAGGAGGTTGAGGAATTCGCAAGTTTCGACTCCAATTTCATGGGCTTGGTGCGACCCGACGGCTCACTGGAACACTACGATGGCAAACTGCGGTTCTGCGATACGAAAGGCAACGTCCTCGAAGACCAAATCAATCCAAGTGGGTATCTCGATGTGATCGCCGAAGCGACCGAAGACTGGTCATACTTGAAATTCCCATTTATCAAGTCGCTGGGCTACCCGGACGGGATGTACCGGGTCGGGCCGCTCGCGCGCCTCAACATCGCGCATCACATTTCCACTCCCTTGGCGAACCAGGAGCTGCAAGAATGGCGCTCGCCGGGCACTCCGCCACGGCACAGTTCGTTTTACTACCACTGGGCACGGCTCATCGAAATCATGTACACGCTCGAACGCATCGAGCAATTGCTGGAAGACCGCGACATCTGCAGCACGGAGATTCTGGTGGACGCGCGGCCTGCCAACGAGCAGGGCGTGGGCGTCATCGAGGCACCCCGCGGCACGTTGTTCCACCATTATTGGGTGGACGCCAGCGGGCGCGTCGAGAAGCTCAATCTCATCGTCGCCACGGGTCACAACAATCTGGCGATGAATCGCGCAGTGAAAGCCATCGCACAAAAGTATGTCCACGCCAATAAGCTGCAGGAGGGCATGCTCAACCGTGTCGAAGCCGCGATCCGCTGTTACGACCCGTGCCTGTCGTGTTCGACTCACGCGGTCGGCCAGATGCCGATGCGCGTTGAGTTGGTGGACGCAGGCGGCAATGTGTTGCAAACGCTCCAACGCGATTCAGGCGAACCATGAAAACACTCGTGCTCGGTTACGGCAATCGCAGTCGCACGGATGATGGTGTCGGCTGGTTCGTCCTGGAGCGCTTGCAGGAGCTGCGACTGCCCAACGTTGAATTGCTCACGTCACACCAACTCAACGTGGAGCACGCCGAACTGATCACTGGCTTCGACGAGGTGATATTCGTCGATGCCGCGATCCCGCAACGTCCGCAACCGATCGCCCGAACGGTTGTCCAACCATGCTTGCGCAGCCACGCGGTGGCGCACTATCTGACACCGAGCGATCTGCTGGAATTGGCGCAGACCCTCTTCGGCCGGGCGCCCCGCGGAATTCTTTTCAGCATCCGTGGCTCTGATTTTAACTTTGGCACAACACTGTCGCCGGCGACCGAGCGCGCCGCGTGCGACGTGGTGCGCCAGATCGAGGACCTGCTGTCGATACCGAAGCAAACGGACGCGGAAAAGAGAGAGCTGGCGGCGCATGCATGAATTATCCATCGCCGAGGAACTCGTGCGGGCCATTCGCGAGGAGTTGCGTAGTCATCCGAATGCGCGACTGAAATCGGCCCTCGTGCGCGTCGGCGTGCTACGGTTGATCGAACCGGCGACGCTCGAACGCTGCTTCGAGGCCGCCACCTGGGACACACCATTGGCGGGCGCGCAACTGCACGTCGAACAGGTCAAAGCGTCGGCGCGGTGTCGCAAATGTGACCTGGAGTTCACGGTGGAGCACCACTGGTTCGAATGTTCGCGATGCGGCGACACCGGCTCGGAGTTGCTGCGTGGTGACGAACTGCAACTCGTGAGCCTTGAAATCGAAAGAGAGATGGCGAGTGCATCTACCAACGGATGAGGTCGAGTCAACTGTTGAAGGAGTTTATGGAAACCAAGCGTGACCGCTCCGCCTGGCTGAAAGGCCCGGCTTTCCCATGTGAAGTGACCGCGCCGAATGTGGCGCGCCCGTGGAAACTCGTGTTGCTGGGTGCGCCCGGCGTCGGTAAGGGGACCCAAGCTGAACTCCTCACACAGCAACTCGGCGCCTGTCATCTTTCCACTGGCGACATCTTTCGCACCGCAAAATGCCTCAGCGAAGGTGAACGCAGTCCCGCAATGTCCGTCGCCTTGGAATACATGCGGCGCGGCGATCTGGTTCCTGACACTACTGTTTTGCAGATGGTGCGCGAGCGTGTGAACTGCCTGCGTTGCCATGGCGGCTTCCTGCTTGACGGGTTCCCGCGAACCGTGGCGCAAGCGGATGCCTTGCAGGCTCTATTGCGGGAACAGAATCTCGCGCTCGACGCAGTCTTGAATTTCGCACTACCCATCGACGAAGTGGTCGCGCGCCTGGCTGGACGGCGCACCTGCAATGCGTGCAAGGCCGTGTACCATGTGACGGGACTCCCCCCAAGAAAGGAGGGAATTTGCAATCAGTGCGGTGGACCACTCGTTCAGCGTGAAGACGACAAGCCGGAGTCGGTACGCGTTCGTATGGAAGTCTACGAAAAAAGTACGGCACCGCTGACGGATTTCTACTGCCGCCTCGGTCTGCTTGTTTCCGTGTCCGCGCAGGGTTCGACGACAGAAATTCTGGGTCGAACCATGGCCGCGCTACAGTCGCGGGATAGGAACGGACCGAAACGCTCTCGTATGTCGGTCCAGGGCGTTTGACAAGTTGTCGTGAGCACAAGCTGACAGTGACACCGTGTCGCTGGCCCCGGTCATCCATCCCACCGAGTGAATTGCGCAACCGATTGCTACACAGGTGATTGTAAAGCGGCCAAACGCCGTGGCATTAGCAGTGCTAACTCCCTGATCAGTGGATTATGAACGTCAAGATTCTCCGTAACGTGCTGGAAGCGAATGACCAAATTGCCTCGCGAATCCGCGAGCAACTGGCTGCCAAGCACATCACGGCCATCAATCTCATCAGTTCGCCCGGCGCAGGCAAGACATCGTTACTGGAACAAACAATCCCGCTTCTCAATGGCCGCTATCACACTGCGGTCCTCGAAGGTGACATCGCCACCACACGCGACTCCGAGCGCATCGAAAAACTCGGCATACCCGTGGTGCAACTGCTCACGGGAGGCGCGTGCCACCTGGAAGCGCCGCTGGTGCAGCGAGGTCTCGCTGAATTGAATCTGGATGAGATCGATCTGCTGTTCATTGAGAACGTCGGCAATATCGCGTGTCCCGCCGAGTTTGATCTCGGCGAGACAGTGAAGGTCGGCATCCTCAGCGTGACCGAAGGCCACGACAAGCCGGCGAAATATCCCCTGCTCTTCCACGAGATCGGCGCGCTCCTGCTGAACAAAATGGATTTGATGCCGTATACCAATTTCGACTTTGAGCGGTTCCGCTGCGATTTCCGCAGGCTCAATCACGACGCGGCCTTCTTTCAAGTTTCGTGCAAGACATCCGTCGGCATCGAGGAGTGGGCGCATTGGATCGAACATGTGTGCACCGGCGAACTTCACTTCGAGCCGCACACGCACAGCCACGACGATCTGGCTGGCATCATCCAGCCTCATCAGCATCCGCATCGACAGCACCACGAAGGAGTCGTCCGGGAATGAAAACCCGCGTGCGCGCGAAGGTTGTTGGCCGTGTCCAAGGGGTCGGCTTCCGGCCCACCGTCTATCGCTATGCCATGCAATTCGGTTTGTGCGGTTTCGTCTGCAACGGCCCGCACGGGGTGACGCTCGAAGTCGAGGGCGACGACGGCAAAGTTGGCGCATTCTTCGATTGCCTCACGCACGAGCCACCGCAGCAAGCAGTCATCGCCGACATCCAGACGGAAGTGCTCGGCACGAAAGGTTACCGGAACTTCGAGGTCATTGAGTCAGAGCAGCAGGGCCAGGCGACGGTGCATATCTCGCCCGACCTCGCAACCTGTGACGATTGCTTGAAGGACATTCTCGGCGCCAAGAACCGCCGTTGTGGGTACGCGTTCACCAACTGCACGAACTGTGGTCCGCGATTCACGATCATCCGCGATGTGCCGTACGACCGGGACAAGACGTCGATGGCGCAGTTTTCGATGTGTGAACGGTGCGAGCGTGAGTATCACAACCCGCTTGACCGGCGATTCCACGCGCAACCCAATGCCTGCCAACACTGTGGTCCGCGGTTGCAGCTTCGCGTAGCCGATGGAACCGCCAGCGACGACGCGGATCTGGCGAAGACGAAGGAGTTACTCCGGCGCGGCCGGATTGTGGCGATCAAGGGCATCGGCGGCTACCATCTGGCTTGCGACGCCATGAGCGCGGAATCCGTCGCACGGCTCCGCCGCCGCAAGCATCGCCCGCACAAACCGTTCGCCGTGATGTTCCGTAACATCGCTGCGGTGAAGCAGCTTTGCGAGGTCAATGAGGCGGAGGAAGCAGAACTGTTGAGCGCGGCGCGTCCCATCGTCTTGCTGACGCGCAAGCTGGCTGGAAGGCGTCTGGCCGGGGGCATTTCCCCCGACACCAACACCATCGGCGCGTTGCTGCCTTACACGCCGCTCCATCACTTGTTGCTTCGAGATTTCGATACCCTGGTAATGACCAGCGGCAATCTCACGGACGAACCGATCATCAGCGACGAAGTTGAATTACCCACCCTGCTCGGTCCGATTGCGGAGGCGGCCCTCACGCACAATCGCCCCATCGTTCACAAGTGTGACGATTCGGTCCTGCGTGTGGTCAACGGTCAACGTCAGTTTTCGCGGCGCGCACGCGGCTATGTGCCGAATCCAATTCGGATTGCCGCGTCAGGTACGCCGCAGCTTCTTGCCGTCGGCGGCGAACTGAAGAACACCTTCTGCCTGGTGCGCGACGGCAATGCGTTTCTGTCCCAGCACATCGGCGACCTGAAGGATTACAAGACCTACGACTATTTCTCATCCGAGATCGAGTCGTGGAAACAGTTGATGCGCATCGAGCCGCAGGTGATCGCGTACGATCTGCACCCTGGCTATCTGTCCACACGATTTGCCACGCTGGCCCCGATCCCGCACAAGATCGGCGTGCAACACCACCACGCGCACATCGCCAGCGTGATGGCCGAGCATAACTTGCACGATCCCGTGATTGGCGTCGCGCTCGACGGGACAGGCTACGGGACCGATGACACGATTTGGGGCGGTGAATTCATGGTGGCCGACCGCCATGACTTCGAACGCGTGGCTCATTTCAAACAATATCGGCTGCCCGGCAGCGACAAGGGCGTCGAAGAGCCGTGGCGCATGGCCGTGAGCGTGCTGACCGCCGAAGGACTCGATGAAGCGGCGACGCGGAAATTCCCGGCCCTCAAATGGGGCCTCGTACAAAGGATGATCAAGACCGGGTTCAACTCGCCATTGACCTCGAGCGCGGGACGCCTCTTCGACGCGGTCGCGGCGATTCTCGGCTTGTGCGATGTGACAAGTTATGAGGCGCAGGCGGCGATTCGGCTGGAGTCCATCGCCGATCCGCGCGTGACTGACCGATATCCATTTGCCGTCCAGACGGGGAATCGTCCGTGGATGCTGGATTTCGGCCCAACCATTCGCGCCATTCTCGATCAGCGTCGCCAGGGCGTTGCCGTGGGCGAAATCTCCGCGAAGTTTCACAACACGATGGCCGCTTCGGTGCTGCATACCTGCCGTTTCCTGCGCGGGCAGCACGACCTCAACGTCGTGGCGCTTTCCGGCGGCGTCTTCCAGAACGAGTTGCTTTTGCGCCGCACGGTGGAAGCGCTTCAGTCGCGACATTTCCGCGTGTTCACCAACACGGCGGTGCCTCTCAACGACGGCGGTCTCGCGCTTGGCCAGGCAGTGGTCGCAGCGGAAAGGACGAAACGGACATGTGTTTAGCGGTCCCGGCACGGATCGTGGAATTGCATAACTCCACCGCAACGATTTCCGTCGATGGCGCGTTGCGTGAGGTGGATGTGTCGCTGATTGACGAGCCGCGGCTGGGGGATCATGTGCTTGTGCACGCGGGGTTTGCGATCCACAAGTGGGACCAGAGCGAAGTCGAAGAACTGCAGGCGATCCGCACGGCGATGGGCTTGCGGGAGGCCATCACGTGAAGACTTTGGTGCAGAACATTGTCGAGTTGTCGCAACGGGTGGGGCGCGACGTGAAGCTCATGGAGGTCTGTGGCACGCACACCATGGCCGCGTTTCGCAGTGGGTTGCGGCAACTGCTGCCGGACGCCGTACGCCTTGTCTCCGGGCCGGGCTGCCCGGTGTGCGTGACCGATCCGAGCTACCTCGACGCAGCGATCGAGCTTTGCGGTCGGCCCGACGTCATCATCGCCACATTTGGCGACCTCGTTCGCGTACCCGGCACCGATACCTCGCTGGAGCGGGAGCGAGCCGCAGGCGCGAACGTGCGCATCGTGTATTCCCCGAGCGACGCGCTGGCGCTGGCGCGCGAATGCCCGTCGAAAAAGGTTGTCTTCCTCGGCGTTGGCTTTGAAACGACCGCACCGACAATCGCCTGGACAATCTGGCGCGCGGCGCGCGATGGCGTGCAAAATTTCTCCGTACTCTGCGCGCACAAGACGATGCCGCGCGCGATGGATACCTTGCTGCACGACAAAGAACTCAGAATCGACGGCTTCCTGTGTCCCGGTCACGTCAGCGTCATCACGGGCGCGCACATCTATCGATTCATTTGTGAGCGCTACCGAATTCCGTGCGTTGTCAGCGGTTTTGAAGCATGGGACATCTTGAAGTCTGTCGAGATGTTGCTGCGGCAACTCGCCGAGGGACGGGCCGAAGTGGAAAACGAGTATAGCCGCTCGGTCAACGAGTATGGCAACGGGCCCGCGCAACGGCTGATGGATGAGGTGTTCGAGCCATGCGACACCATGTGGCGGGGCATCGGAATCATCCCCGGCAGCGGTCTGGCGATCCGTGAGAAGTATGCACGCTTCGACGCCGCGAAAACGCTCGGCGTGGAGTTCCCGGAAGCGCACATAAATCCATTGTGCGCCTGCGGCTCCGTGCTGCGTGGGGCCGCGTCGCCGCTGGATTGTCGGTTGTTTGGCCGTCCATGCTCGCCGGCGCACCCGATTGGACCGTGCATGGTGTCGGGGGAAGGCGTGTGCGCGGCGTACTACAAGTACGAGGGGGTTGCGGCGTGAGACGAGACCGGATTTTGCTGGCGCATGGCGGCGGCGGTTCGCTCACGCGCGAACTGATCGAGAAACTGTTTCTCCCCAGCCTGGAGAATCCACTGTTAAAGACCTTGGACGACAGCGCGGTGTTGGTGATGGGCGGGAAGCGCCACGCCTTTACAACAGACAGCTACGTCGTCAAGCCCCTCATCTTTCCGGGGGGAGACATTGGCAAACTGGCCGTGTGCGGCACGGTCAACGATCTCGCCGTGATGGGCGCGCGACCGCTCTGGCTAAGCCTCAGTTTCATTCTCGAAGAAGGGCTGTTGCTCGCCGACCTGCAAGAAATTGTTGAGTCCATCGGCGCAACGGCCCGCGAGGCTCGCGTGCAAATCGTCACCGGGGACACCAAGGTTGTCGAACACGGCAAATGCGAGGGGTTGTACATCAATACCGCCGGGCTCGGGGACGTTGTGGCCCCCAATTGGCTCGGGTCAGCCAACGTGAAGCCGGGCGACGTGGTCGTCATCAACGGCCCGATCGGGGAGCATGGCGTCGCCGTGATGAGCCAGCGTGAAGGCATTGCATTCCAGACAAACGTCGTGAGCGACTGTGCGCCCCTGTGGCCGCTTGTCAAAGCCATTTTGGACACGGGGGCCGAAATTCACACCATGCGCGACCCAACGCGGGGCGGAGTGGCCGCCGCCGTGTGTGACATCGCGCGGGCCTCGAACGTCGGAATTCGTTTACGCGAAGATGCGCTGCCGATCGGCCGCGAAGTGCGCGGCGCGTGCGATTTGCTGGGGCTTGATCCGCTGACAATTGCCAATGAAGGGAAAATTCTGGTGTTTTGCCGCGCGACAGACACCGCGAACGTGCTCGCCGCGATGAGGGAGCATCCCCTCGGCAAACACTCTTGCGTCATCGGCGAAGTGAGCGAGAAACCGCCGGGCGTGGCGCTGTTGCGCACGACCATCGGCGGCGAACGGATTATCGATATGCCGACGGGTGAGGACTTGCCGCGGATTTGCTGACAACAGAAACAAACGACAAAAAAATATAGAATGAAAACTAATTCACGAAAATACGTAACCATGGACGGAAATGAAGCGGCGAGCCACGTGGCCTATCGCACCAACGAAGTCATCGCCATCTACCCCATCACACCGTCGTCTCCCATGGGCGAATGGGCGGACGAATGGGCTGCGTACGGCATCCCAAACATCTGGGGCACGGTACCGTCGGTCGTCGAAATGCAAAGTGAAGGCGGCGCTGCCGGCGCGATTCACGGCGCACTGCAAACGGGGTCGCTGGCGACGACGTTCACCGCGTCGCAAGGCCTGCTGTTGATGATTCCCAATATGTTCAAGATCGCGGGCGAACTGACGCCAGCGGTCTTCCATATTGCGGCGCGTTCCCTTGCGACCCATGCACTGTCGATTTTCGGCGACCACGGGGACGTCATGGCCGCCCGCTCGACTGGATGGGCGATGCTCTGCTCCAACTCCGTCCAAGAGGCGCACGACTGCGCGCTGATCGCGCAGGCCGCCACGCTCGAAGCACGCGTGCCGTTCCTCCATTTTTTTGACGGCTTCCGCACGTCGCACGAGGTGGCGAAGATCGAGTTGCTGACCGACGACGATCTCCGCGCCTTGATTGATGATTCCCGCGTGCTCGAACACCGCGCGCGGGCGCTATCTCCCGATCATCCGGTGCTGCGCGGCACGGCACAGAACCCCGACGTGTATTTCCAGGCGCGCGAGACGGTCAATCCGTTCTACGATAAATGCCCGGCGTGCGTCGAGAAGGCGATGCGGCGCTTCG
>PLTX01000029.1 GCA_003164675.1 Verrucomicrobiota bacterium
GCGCGTATTACAAGGGCGACGAGAAGAACCCGCAGCTCCAGCGCATTTACGGCACCGCGTTCAAGAACAAGACCCAGCTCGACGAGTATTTCAAGATGCTCGAAGAAGCCAAGAAACGCGACCACCGCAAGCTCGGCGCGGAGATGGGCCTGTACGTAATCGACACCGAATTCGTCGGCCCGGGTTTACCGCTTTGGTTGCCGAAGGGCACCGTGATCGTTGAGGAACTCGAGAAGCTCGCCAAGGAAACCGAGTTCGCCGCCGGCTATGTCCGCGTCAAGACCCCGCATATTGCGAAGGAAAAGATCTACCAGACTTCCGGTCACTTGCCGTATTACGCGGAGAGCATGTTCCCGCCGATGCAGATGAAATTTGATCCTGAAGAAGAACGCCAACTAGCCAAGCTCGACGGGATAATCGAGGAAAAGTCAAAGGCGACGGAGGCTTTTGAGCGCATTTTCACCGGCATGAAAATGGAGCAGGCGGCTAAAGAGCATCGGGATCAGTTAGATCGCCTAGAACAATCCAAGCGTGATGTGGCCAAGCTTAGGAGGGAACGGGAGGAGATCCTTGCCCACAATCGTTACTACCTCAAGGCGATGAACTGTCCGCATCATCATCGGATATTTGCGGCGGAGCCGCACAGTTATCGGGATTTGCCGTTGCGATTGGCGGAATACGGGACTTGCTATCGGTATGAGCAGTCGGGTGAGCTGTTTGGCCTGATGCGCGTGCGGTCGCTGAACATGAACGACGCGCACATTTATTGCACGCCGGAGCAATTTGCCGCCGAGTTCAACGCGGTCAACGAGATGTACCTGAAGTACTTCAAGATTTTCGGGCTCGAGAAATATCGGATGCAATTCAGCACGAGCGCGCCGGAAGGGATGGGCAAGAAGTACGTCAATGAGCCGGAGTTGTGGATCAAGACCGAGGACATGGTGCGCGAGGTCCTCAAGAGCAGCGGCATCAACTTCGTCGAGGTGGCGAACGAAGCGGCGTTTTACGGTCCGAAGATCGACGTGCAGGTGTGGAGCGCCATCGGACGCGAATTCACCATCGCGACCAACCAGGTGGATTTCGCCGTGCCGAAGCGGTTCGGCCTGACCTATCGCGACAAGGACAACACCGACAAGACCCCGTTGTGCATCCATCGCGCACCGCTCGGCACGCACGAACGGTTTATCGGTTTTCTCATCGAACATTACGCGGGCAATTTCCCGCTCTGGCTTGCTCCCGAACAGGTGCGCGTCCTCACCATTGGCGAGGATGCTGCGTTGGTGGACTACGCCAAATCAATCGTCACGGAACTTCGCGCCAACATGGTCCGCGTCGAGGGCGATTACAGCGCCGACAAGATCAATGGCAAGGTGCAGGACGCCGAGAAGGCCAAGGTCCACACCATGCTCGTCATTGGCCCGCGCGACATGCAAGCGGGCGCGGTCAGCGTCCGTCTCCACGGCAAAGGCAACCTCGGCGCGAAGCCGAAGGCGGAAGTCGTCGCGGACATTCTGCAGGTTATTAAAGACCGCCGGGCGTGATATTGCCCTATCGGTGAAGGCGAGCGCGAAGTTGCTTGCGCTTTTCACCCTAGCGGGTGTATTTGCAAATTGCATCCCATGATTGATCCAATCACTGACCTAGTGTCAGAGGACAACCTTCAAGCGGATCAGCAGACCCGAATGGGATTCTATGCCAAAGTGCTTACAGCCGTCCCGACCAACAGTGAGCGTGATCTCCAGTATCTCTGCAATGCATGGGCAGTCGTGGTATGGTCTGCACGGTTGTTTGTTATTTGACATAGGGGAATGAGGATGGAGGATGCGGCTCACCGGGAGGTTCGCCCTCCAAGTAGGCCGGACGGGCGGACCGCGCTCACCGCCCGCGGCTATAGCGGCGAACGGCAAAGCGGCGACTGGTCGGCGCACTCCAAAAGAGGAAACGGCCGGCGGTCGTAGACCGCCGCAACAGTCGCAATCGGAGAGGGGTCTCTCCCCATATATGTAATTCTGCCAAACGAAGCCAATTATTTTGAGTGAGTGATCTTTTGGATTAGCTTGATGGAGAAGCGGTTAGCATCCCAAGTGTGCCATTTTATCACATGGCTTCGTTTTGCCGGAATTGGCTTCGTTTGGCAGTGTTCGGGCCTGTTTGGGGCTCCGTTTGGGCTGCCGGCGGGGGTTTGGGAGACCGTTTTTGGTTAAAGGGAAGGTGCAATGGGTAGTGAAGATGGGCGGTAAAAAAGACTATTGCAATGGGGCGGGAAAAGCCGTACAACAACGGGCCATTCGCAGCCTGTCCCGATGGTGAGGTCGAATACCAGAGCCGACGGGGGTGGGGCGCGTACGAGCAGGAAATTGTGAGTTCATGGAGTCAACATAGCTGACCCGAAAAGGGCCAACAGGAGATCGCAGCAATTCAACAATTTGTTCGTGTCAATCAGAAGATTCGCGCCCGCGAAGTGCGGGTGGTAGACTCAGACGGAAAACAACTCGGGGTCATCTCGATCAGCCAGGCGCTGGCGGCGGCGCAGCAGCGGGGGATGGACCTGGTGGAAGTGGCGCCCAACGCGACGCCGCCCGTGTGTCGGATCGTCGATTTCGGGAAGTACAAGTACGAGCAGGAGAAGCGGGATCGCGAGGCGCGCAAGCACCAGCACGCGACGAAGCTCAAGGAGATCAAGATCCGGTTGAACATCGATCCGCATGATTACGAGACGAAGGTCAACCACATGCGGGGCTTTCTCGGCGACGGGATGAAGGTGAAAGTGACGATGATGTTGCGGGGCCGCGAGAACGCGCATCCCGAGTTCGGCAACAAGATGATGCTGAAGATCATCGAGGACTTGACGGATTGTGGTCGTCCCGAAGTGATGCCGAAGTTGATGGGACGGAGTATCACGATGATGATTTCTCCCGGGCGCGGCGGCAAGAAGAGCGCCGGAGGACAGGGAGACAACGACGAAAGCGAAGAGTAAGGAATTTTCAGAAGGGAAACGAGTACATGCCACGTTGGAAATCAGCCAAGACGAAAAAGGCCGCGGCGAAGCGGTTCAAGATCACGGCGACCGGCAAAGTGATGCGTTATGGCGCCGGCAAACGGCACTTGAACGCGCACAAGTCGTCGAAGCACAAGCGCCGGCTGGGACAAACCAAGGCGGTCAGTGAGACGCACAAGCATCATATTACGGATGTGATGCCATTCAGCCATCGCGGCTAACGCTGAACGGAGAACCGGGAACCCCGAACATTTTGGAGCAAGACCATGCCAAGAGCCACCAATGCACCAGCCAGCCAGCGCCGACGCAAACGGATGATTCTAGCCGCGAAAGGTTATCGCGGCTGGCGCAGCAAGAAGTTTCGATACGCCAAGAACGCCGTCTGGCACGGCCTGACCTACAGCTTCGCGCATCGCAAGGACAAGAAGGCGGATTACCGCATGCTGTGGAACCTGCGCATCAACGCCGCCTGCCGGGCGGAAGGCATGACCTACAGCAAGTTCATTGGAGCGCTCAAGAAGGCCAAGATCGCGCTGGATCGCAAGAGCCTCGCCGATCTCGCCGTGAACGACGCGAAGGCGTTCAGCGCCGTGCTCGCGGCGGTGAAGTAAGAATGTAGTTGATCGGTAGGGACGCGGCGTCCCGCGTCCGTTCTTACTGCGGCCGCGCAGCAGCACGGCTCTACCACATCGAGAATTGGTATTTCTATTGCACGGTCATGCCGCAGAATCGGCTCTCCACTTCGGTTGGCCCCGGCCATCGCCGACTACAGCTTCACCAAGTCGCGTTTGCGCAGTGTGAACCGGGCGATCTTGTCGTAGCCGCAGGTCCTCGCCAGAGTCACGGCCTTTCCGAAATCGGCGCCGACGTCATGAGGGACGTGGGCATCGCTGCCGAGGGTGATGGGAACGTTCAAACGGCGGGCGATGCGGAGAAACTGCTCGCTCGGGTAGATTTCCTTGCACGGTTTGCGGAGGCCGGCCGTGCTGACTTCGATGGCCACATTGGACGCCGCGACGGCGCGCAACGCGTCTTCGAACACGTTCGTGAAATCGGCCTTCGGGCGGAAGTTGAATTTCTTGGGCAGGTCGGGGTGGGCGAGGGAATCAAACAGGCGCGAGCGCGCGGCCTGAGTCCACACGTCGAAGTATTCGCGCCAGCGGGCGTCGACGTCTTCGGTCGCCCAGTCTTCCGCGCTACTGTCGACGTTGAATTCGCCGAGGTAATGCACGCTGCCGAGAAAGAAGTCCCAGGGGTACATGGCCGCGAGGTCGCGCACCCAGTCTTCGCGCCCGGGGATGAAATCGATTTCGAGGCCGAGTTTGATCGGCAGTTGCGGGAACTTCGCCTGGGCTCGACGCACCCAGCCGACGTAGGTTTCGAGATCGGACTTCTTCATATGCCAGTCGGTCTCGCGGTCGGCCAACGGCGCGTGGTCCGAGCAGCCGATTTCGTCGAGGCCGCGCTCGACCGCAACGAGCGCGTAATCGACGGGTCGGCCGGTGCCGTCCGTCAATTCGGTGTGCATGTGGTAATCGATGAACATGGCGGGCGAAGTGTACCGGTTCCATTGGCGAGCGCAAGGTTGGAAGAGCATTCCAGCGTCATTCTTGCAAGCTCGGCCACGCACTGCCTGATGACTTGTCCTGCGGGCCGGCTTTCGGTACACTGGGGCGCGATGAGGAAACTGATGCTCCCCATTGCGTTGTTTCTGGCCGGCATTTTGGTGCTGGTGGCGGCGGTCTACTGGTACGACCACGTATTCGGTTCGATGGGGGCGGGTCCAGCAGCGGGTTATCGATGAGGGGACCATGGCAGGGATTAAAAGATTATTGCATACACGTTATCGCGTGAATGATTTGGAGAAGACGGTGGCGTTTTACCGCGACGTGCTGGGGCTGCGCGAGACGAGCCGGCACAACTCGCCGCGGGGTTCGGAGTTGGTGTTTATGAAAGCGCCCGAAAGCGAGGAGGAAATCGAGTTGTGCTCGTATCTTGCCGCTGGACCGGTTCACGTGCAGGCTGATCTGACGCATCTGGCGTTTGAGGTGGACGATTTGGAGGCATTTGCCAGGCAATTGGAGAAGAAGGGCGTCAAGCTGTCCGACGGGCCGACGAAGTCGACATTGGGGATGATCTTTGCCTTCGTCGACGCGCCCGAAGGCTACGAAATCGAACTCATTCAGCGGACGAAGAAATGATCGCCAAGCAACAACTCATCATCGCGCCCTCGATTCTGGCGGGGGACTTCGGCAATTTTGCGCGAGACGCGAAGCGGGTGGAAGAGGGTGGGGGAGACTGGCTGCATTGCGATGTGATGGACGGTCATTTCGTGGAGAACATTACGTTTGGCCCGGACATGATCGCGGCGTTTCGCAAAGCGACGAAACTGCCGTTGGACGTGCATTTGATGATCGAGCGGCCGGACCTGTACGCCGAGCGGTTTATCGATGCGGGCGCCAGCCATGTGATTGTGCATCTGGAGGCGCAGCATGATGTCGGCCGGACCCTGGCGTTGATTCGCCGTTGCGGGAGGGCCGCGGGGTTGGCGATCAAACCCGCCACCACGGCGGACAAGGTGATCCCGTTTCTCGGCCAGATCGATGAATTGCTCGTGATGACGGTGAACCCGGGATTTGGCGGCCAATCGTTCATGCCGGACATGCTGCTGAAAATCCGGGCGTTGCGGGCGGCGGCGAAGCATTTGCCGATTATTGTGGATGGCGGGATCAACCCGGAGACGGGCCGGCAGTGTGTGGAGGCCGGAGCGAATGTACTGGTGGCCGGCAATTCGTTGTTTCGACACAAGACACTGGATTTGCGGGAGGCAATCACGGAACTGAGGAGACAATGCAACTGACCAAGATTAAATTCGGAACGGACGGATGGCGCGGCGTGATCGCCGACGATTTCACCTTTGAAAACGTGCGGCGCGTGGCGCAGGCGACGGCGGATTATTGGAACTCGCTGGTGGGAACGAACAAGGCGGCGATCGTCGGGTACGACAACCGGTTTTTGTCGGAGATCTACGCGAAACTCGTGTGCGAGGTGCTGGCGGCGAATGGAATCAAGGCGCTGTATCCGCCGTCGGCGTCTCCGACGCCGGCGGTGACGTTTGCCGTGCGCGACCACAAGCTGTGCGGCGCGGTCATGATCACCGCCAGCCATAACCCGCCTCAATTCAACGGCTACAAGCTCAAGGCGCACTATGCCGGCCCGGCCGGCCCCGAGATTTGCGCGCAAGTGGAGGCGCGGGTGGACCGGTCGCTGCTGCGCACCATCAACTTCGACGACGGGTTGAAGAACGGCACGATTGAAATTTACGATCCGGTGCCGGCGCACGTGGCGGCGGTGAAACAAATCGTCGATTTGAGAAAGATTCGCGCCGCGAAGGTGCCGGTGGTGGCCGACTCGATGTACGGGTGCGGCGGACATCTTCTGGAATCGCTCCTGGAAAAGTCGGCGTGCAAGGTGCAGACGATCCGGGGCGAACGCGATCCGTTGTTTGGCGGCATCAGCCCGGAACCGATTGGCAAGAACCTCGGCGCGCTGTGCCATGCGGTGAAGAAGGCGCGCGCGCAAATTGGATTGGCGACGGACGGCGACGCGGACCGGCTGGGGATTGTGGACGACAAGGGCAAGTACGTGTCCATTCAATTGGTGTTCTCGATGCTATTGCTGCACCTCCTGCGCAACCGCGGACAGAAGACGGGCTTGGTGGTGAAATCGGCGAACAGCACGGTGTTGATCGACCGGATTTGCCGGGCGAACGGCTTGAAGTGGGCCGAGGTGCCGGTGGGGTTCAAATACATTTGCCAGAAGATGCGCGAGACGGATGTGTTGATTGGCGGGGAAGAGAGCGGCGGGATTGGATTCCAGGGTCACATTCCCGAACGCGACGGGATTTTGGCGAACCTGATGTTGCTAGAGATGTTGACGGTGACGGGGAAGCGGCTCAGCGAGATCGCGCGCGATCTGCAGAAGGAATTCGGCGCCAGCTTCTATGACCGCATTGATATGCATTTTCCACTGACGAAACGCGAGAAATTCATCGAGACGCTGCGGACAAAGGTGCCGAAGGAGTTGCTGGGCGTGCCGATGGCGCAGATGAAGGATTTCGATGGCGTGAAGTACATTTGCAAGGACGACTCGTGGCTGATGTTTCGCACGTCGGGCACCGAGCCGATTATCCGCATTTACAGCGAGGCTTCCACGGCGGCGCGGGTAAAGAAGTTGCTCGAACACGGCCAGGCGCTGGCCGTGAAGATCGCGAAGGGATAGAATTGTCGGAGGCGGAGGGGCCAGGGCGTGACCGCCGGGCGCGCATCAGCCATCGTTCCGGAGTGCCGCAGCAAAATGGCCGGCATCGATGTCCCGGTTCATCGGTTACCGAGTTACAGGTGTTTGCATCTTGTTCCTGTCGTTAGGGGTTGCTGGGACTCGTCCTTCCCGTGGACTGATTGTAAGCACGTCCGCTACGATACAACTGTAGCCGGGCCTCGATTTCTTTCACCACCTCAGTTTGCCCGGCAGAGCGGGCAAGATCAATGGCTTTCACGGCGGTTGCGATGGCATCGTTGAACCGGCCAGCGGCGGCGTAGGCGGCGGCCAGGGTGTAGAGATACGGTGCCACGCGATCGCTGGTGAGCCTGCAGGCCTGTTCGGCCAGACTCACGGCTCGCACTGGGTTGCCGCCTTCCGCCGGGGCGAGCGTCGCCAGCAGCCACGCGAGATTGTCTTGCGCGATCACATAGTCAGGTTTGACCCGCAACGCCTGCTCGTAGTGTGCGATGGCTTCCTCGATCTTACCCGTTTGCGCCAAAGCGATGCCCAGATTGTTGTGCGCCTCGGCGTAATCGGGCCTGATCCGCAGGGCCTGCTCGTAGTGGGCGATGGCTTCCTCGATCTTGCCCGTTTGCGCCAAAGCGATGCCCAGATTGGAGTGCGCCTCGACGTAATCGGGCTTGAGCCGCAGGGCCTGCTGGAAGTGTTCAATAGCCTCTTCACGCTTGCCGGTCTGATACAAGGTGATCCCCAGGTTGTAGTGCGCCTCGGCGTAATCGGGCCTGATCCGCAGGGCCTGCTCGTGGTGTGCAATTGCCTCCGGCACCCGGCCCACCTGCGCCAGAGCATTTCCCAGATTGGAGTGCGCCTCGGCGTTATCGGGCTTGATCCGCACCGCTTGTTCATAATGCCCGATGGCATCGCTGACCTTCCCCTCCTGCAAGAGGACATTTCCCAGATTGCAGTGCGCCTCGGAGAAATCGGGCTTGATCCGCAGGGCCTGCTGGTAATGCCCGATCGCCTCCGGCACCCGGCCCACCTGCGCCTGAGTATTTCCCAGATTGTAGTGCGCCTCGGCGTAATCGGGCCTGATCCGCAGGGCCTGCTCGTAATGCCCGATTGCCTCCTGTACCCGGCCCAATGACTCCAAGACCAATCCCAGATTGTTGTGGGCCAGCCAACACTGTGGATTTTTCATCAGGGTATCGCCCCAGAGCGTTTTCAAGTCTTGATAAATGCGTGCCTGCCTCCACGTGGACGCGCCCAATACCAGCAGCGCGATTGCGGCGGCGACCGTTCCCAAATCGCGGCCCCGTCGGCCGGCTCGTTTGCAGATCGCTGTGCCGGTGCTCGCGGCGAGAGAGATCAGCCCAAGGCAGGCTAGGTATTGAAAGTGGTCGGCAACGTAGGAGTAACGAAAGTAAAAGACATCGAAGAATCCCAAGACCGGCCCGAGCGCGACGAGAAAAAAAGCCCATCCAAACAATGCGGCTCGACAACCCGGCAGGCTCCGTCGCTTCCACAGAATTACGCCGACTGCCACCACTGCTGCCAACGGTGCCCAGAACAGGGGAGACGACGCGTCCATGTCCCAGCGCGGATAGACAAACGTCAGGCGCACCGGCCAAACCGCTTTCGCCGCGTAGAACCAAACGGCCTTTCCAGCGATTCCCAACCGCTCGGCAGGGCCCAACTGCCACTCCGTCGTGCCCGCCCCCAACACCATGCCGCGTTGCTCAGCGACTGTAAGCGCCGACATGCCCAGCGCCATCGTGAAAAATGGGATGACCCGCATGATGTCCGCGCGCTGCAAAATCCCTCGTTCCCACCACACGCACAACAGCAGTACAACGGGCAGCACTACCGTGGATGGCTTGCTGAGCATGGCTGCCAACCCACACGCCAACGCGAGCACGTACCAGCGATGGTTCTTCCCGGCGTCGAAGCGGAGAAAGCCCAGTATCGATAAGAAGAAGAACAATCCCGACTGGGTGTTCTTTAGTTCCGTGATCCAGGCGACGGATTCCACGTTCACCGGATGGAGCAACCACAGCATGGCGGCCAGCCACGCCCCCGGTATTCGCCAACGCCTCAGCAACAGAAAAATCAGGACCCCATTGGCGGCATGCAGCGCGATATTCACCAAGTGATACGGGCGGGGATCGAGTCCCCAGAGCCGTCGTTCGAACCAGAAGGTTGTCAGGGTCAATGGATAGTACCGCGAGGTGTGCAGCGACGACCAAATCATCTTCAATCCGTTCGAAGCCGCCACGGCGTGATTAGCGGTCAGGTGATCGTCGTCATCCCAGATGAAGCCGGCGTGCCAGACCGGCGTGTAAGCCGCGAACGTGACGAGCACCAATACCAGGGCCAACAGCCAGGGGCGGTGCGCCAGGGAGATTTTCGTTGCAGGGGACGACAGCGCCGTCGGTTGATGCGGAGCATCATCGATGGGCTTCCAGCTTGTCATCGAGCGGATAATAGCATCTCATCATTAAGAAGAAACAGAACTACCTTTGCACTTATGCCCCGAAACTAGCGGCCCGCGTGTATCGCGGTTGACAGTATTCACTCCTGTTCATACTGCCCTGCGGGTGCCGAAATAACACGGCCTCGTCTCAGCGCTACCCTCGCGCTTCGGCTTCCTCGCTGGCGATAGGGACGGGGCCGCGAAAAGGATTCGGGGTAAACGTGACCCTCCACCCAAAATTGGGGTAGGGGACTACGAACCGTTCAGACCGCCTCCCCGCGTTGGACGATTTGCAAACCTTGCGGTGTAAACTTCCGAGGGCGGCCGTTGCGCCGTCGGCAAATCTTCGGCGCGTTTGCGCCACCAGCAAGTCGGTGGCGCGTCTCATCTCGGCTCCGTCGGACTCCGCTCACGGGCGGGCTTGCAGTCGCGCGAGCGCGTTCTGCGCTTGGGCGTAATCGGGCTTGATCCGTAGCGCCTGCTCGTACTGTACAATCGCCTCTGGCATCCGGTCCCTCCGCGCCAGAGCGTTTCCCAGATTGAAGTGCGCCTCGGCGTAATCGGGCTTGATCCGTAGGGCCTGCTCGAAGTGTGCGATGGCTTCCTCGATCTTACTCGTTTGCGCCAAAGCGATCCCGAGGTTGTTGTGCGCCATAGCGTCATCAGGCGTGATCTGTAGCGCCTGCTCGTACTGTACAATCGCCTCCGGCACCCGGTCCATCTGCGCCAGAGCTTTTCCCAGATTGAAGTGCGCCTTGGCGTCATCAGGCTTGATCCGTAGCGCGTGCTCCAAATGCTCTATCGCTTCCGGCATCCTGCCCACCTGCGCCAAAGCGATCCCCAGATTGTTGTGCGCCTCGGCGTAATCGGACTCGATCCGTAGCGCGTGCTCCAAATGCTCTATCGCTTCCGGCATCCTGCCCGCCTGCGCCAAAGCGGTCCCGAGGTTGTTGTGCGCCTCGGCGAGATCGGGGTTGATCCGCAGTGCCTGCTCGTAGTGGGCGATGGCTTCCTCGGTTTTACCTGATTGCTCCAAGGCGACCCCCAGACCATCGTGCGCCGCCCAATTGTCCCGGGTCACATCCAGAGCATGCCGAAACAGTGTCTCAGAGTCCTTCCAGTACTCGACTTGTCCTCTCGACAGCGCCGCGCAGACCGCAAGCACTACCGC
>PLTX01000116.1 GCA_003164675.1 Verrucomicrobiota bacterium
GTCGACGTGGCGCAGGACGTCATCGTTCTCGAAGAGGATTGCGGCACGGTCAATGGCATTTGGGTCAAGCCGATCTACGAAGGCGAAGACGAAGTGGTGAAGCTGAGCGAGCGCATCATCGGACGCATTGCTGCGGAGGACATCGTCGATCCGGTGAACAAGAAGAAGATCGTCAAGGCCAACACCGAAATCGACGAGGCCGCAGCCGAAGCGGTGAACAAGCTCGGGATTGAACGCATCAAGATCCGATCGGTGCTCACCTGTGAATCGCGCCGTGGCGTATGCGGTATGTGTTACGGTCGCAACCTGGCCACCGGCAAGTTGGTCAAGCTCGGCCAGGCGATCGGCATTATTGCCGCTCAATCCATCGGCGAGCCGGGCACACAGCTCACGATGCGGACGTTTCACATCGGCGGTACGGCCAGTCAGGTGTTCAAGCAACCGCAGATCAAAGCCAAGAACGACGGTGTCGTTCACTACCAGGATTTGCGTGCGGTGCAACGCGCGGAAGGCAACTGGGTCGTGCTCAATAAGAATGGCCAGGTCGTCGTCAGCAACGAGGAAGGTCGGGAGTTGGAGCGATACTCGGTCGTGGTGGGCGCTGAAATCACGGCCGCCGATGGCGGTCAGGTCAAGAAGGGCGACGTTTTCGTTCAGTGGGACCCGTACAATGTCCCCGTGCTTTCGGAAGTCGCGGGCGTGGTCAAGTTCCACGACCTGATCGAAGGCATTACGGTCAAGCGCGAATTGGATGAAGCAACTGGCCTTATGGGCACGGTGGTGATCGAACACAAGGAAGACCTGCATCCACAAGTCAACCTCGTGAACGACGTTGGCGAGGTGATCGCCTTCTACGCGATTCCCGCCGGGGCGCATATCGTGGTGGAAGAAGGCGTCCGCATCGAGCCGGGCGCGCTCGTCGCCAAGACGCCGCGAAAGGTCTTCAAAACCAAGGACATCACAGGCGGTCTGCCGCGCGTGGCGGAATTGTTTGAGGCGCGCCGTCCCAAGGACGCGGCTGAGATCGCCAAGATCGATGGCATCGTGGATTTTGCCGGCACCGTACGCGGCAAGCGCCGGATTATTGTGAAGGATCCAAAGACCGGGGCGGAGGAAGAGCATCTCATTCCGCACTCGAAACACATCATTGTGTTCCGTGGCGACTCCGTGAAGAAGGGTCAGCAACTGACCGAGGGCCCCGTGGTTCCGCACGAAATCCTCGAGGTGTGCGGGCCGCAAGATTTGCAGGAGTACCTCGTCAACGATGTCCAAGAGGTCTACCGCCTCCAAGGTGTCGAAATCAACGATAAGCATATCGAGATCATCGTCCGCCAAATGCTGCGGAAAGTTCGCATTGTTGATCCCGGGGACACTCGCTTCCTCTGGGGTGATCAGATCGACAAGGTGACGTTTGAAGAAGAGAACAAACGAGTGGCGGAAGCGGGCGGCAAGCCAGCCGAAGCCCAACCTGTGTTGCTGGGTATCACCAAGGCGTCATTGGAAACAGAGTCGTTCATCAGTGCGGCATCGTTCCAGGACACCACGCGCGTCCTCACCGAGGCGGCGACGCTCGGACGGGTTGATCACCTGCGCGGTTTCAAGGAGAACGTCATCATGGGGCACTTGATTCCAGCCGGAACAGGTTTTGCGAAACATCGGGGGCTCAAATTGGTGCCCTTGGCGGAGCCGGTCGAGCCGGCGGCGCGGGAAGAGAGAATTGAGCCCCAACCGGAGGAGGTAGCCATCTAGCCGGGTGCTGCAAAAGGGCTTGCGTACAAGGAGTGCGTGTGATACTTTCCGCACTCCTTGTGTCACCGAGATGGTGACGGTCAATGGATTATAAAAATGCCGACAATTAACCAACTGGTTCGCAAAGGGCGGCGCCAACTAAAGGCGAAGTCGAAGGCGCCGGCGCTGGGGTCGTGTCCCCAGCGGCGGGGGGTGTGTCTGCAGGTCATGACGCGCACGCCAAAGAAGCCGAACTCGGCCTTGCGTAAGGTCGCCAAAGTGCGGCTGACGAATGGCGTGGAAGTGATTGCGTACATTCCGGACGAAGGCCACAACCTGCAGGAGCACTCGNNGTGTGCGGTATCACATCGTCCGCGGCACATTGGACGCGATGGGCGTCGAGAAACGCCGGCGGAGCCGGAGCAAGTATGGCGTCAAGCGTCCGAAGGATACAGCCCCGAAGCCGGCAGCGGCACAGAATTGAGATATTTCGAGTATGCGTAGACGACGAGCAGATCGACGACCGAGAATCCGTGACGTTCGCTTTAACAGCGAGACGGTCACGCGGCTGATCACGTGTATCATGCAGAGCGGAAAGAAATCCGTTGCTGAGCGCATTGTGTATGGCGCATTTGACCGCATTGCAGAGAAGGCCAAGGACAAGAATCCGCTCGACGTGCTGCAGACGGCGTTGGAAAATGTGAAGCCGAGGCTTGAGGTCAAGTCGCGCCGCGTCGGTGGCGCGAATTATCAGGTGCCGGTCGAGGTGTCACCTGACCGCCAGGAAGCCCTGGCGATGCGCTGGATGATCCAGTACGCGGGTGCCCGCAAGGGCGCGGCCATGACCGATGCCTTGGCGGCGGAAATTTTGGACGCGTCCAATAATACGGGCGCATCCGTCAAAAAGCGCGAAGACACGCACAAGATGGNNTTTGCGCACTACCGCTGGTAGTCCGGAGGGAATTCAACTCTGTGGGACGAGTCATGGTTGTGTTTTCGTGTCATTTGGTAGAAAACGAACAGTCGTAACAAAAAAAGAAACAATGCAGGCCGTGTTAGAACAACCGAAACAGCCAACCCGGCAGAAGGCGAGAGTAGCGCCGGATAGATTGGTGCCGTTGGAGCGCACGCGAAACATCGGGATTTGCGCGCACATCGNNACCATGGACTGGATGGAGCAGGAACGCGAGCGTGGGATCACGATTACCAGTGCGGCGACGACCTGCTTCTGGCGCGAGCATCGCGTCAATATTATTGACACACCCGGCCATGTGGATTTCACGGTCGAAGTCGAGCGCAGTTTACGGGTGCTGGACGGCGCCTGCGCCGTGTTCTGTGCCGTCGGCGGTGTCGAACCCCAGTCGGAGACGGTTTGGCGCCAGGCCAACAAGTACAAGGTGCCGCGCATCGCGTTTGTCAACAAGATGGACCGCACCGGCGCGGACTTTGAGGCTGCGGTCGCCCAGATGCGGGAGCGTTTGGCCGCCAATGCGGTGCCAATTCAGATCCCGATCGGCAAGGAAGCCGATTTCAAGGGAGTCATTGACCTCGTCAAGATGAAGGCCGTGATTTGGTCGGGCGAGGAACTTGGCGCGCAGTTCGGCGTCGCAGACATTCCAGCCAACCTAAAGGCTGCCGCCGATACGGCGCACGCCAAGCTCGTCGAGGCCGTTTCCGAAAAGGACGAGGAGTTGATGCACCTTTTCTTGGAAGGCAAGGAGATCAACCCGCAGCAACTTCAGGCGGGAATCCGCCGGCTGACGATCAACAACGAATTGGTACCCGTGATTTGTGGCGCCGCTTTTAAGAACAAGGGTGTGCAACCCCTGCTCGATGCCGTCGTCGATTATCTGCCTTCCCCGCTCGATGTTCCTGACATTGTTGGTACCAACCCCGATACGAAGCAGCCGGATACGCGTCGCGCCGATGACGACGGGCCGTTCTGCGCCCTGGCCTTCAAGATCTGGACCGACCCGTACGCAGGCAGATTGATTTTCTTCCGTGTCTATTCCGGCAAAGTGACCAAGGGCGTGACGGTTTATAATCCGCGCAATAACAAGCGGGAGCGCATCGGGCGCCTGCTTGAGATGCACGCCAACCATCGGCAGGAAATCGACGTGTGTTACTCGGGTGACATTGGAGCGCTCGTAGGTCTGAAGAACGTTACGACGGGCGACACGATTTGCGACGAGGATCACCCCATCCTTCTCGAATCGATCACGTTCCCCGAGCCCGTCATTTCCATGGCCATCGAGCCGAACACGACGGCAGACCGTGACAAGATGTCCACCGCGCTGCAACGACTCGCCGAAGAAGACCCCACTTTCCGCCTTATGACCGATCAGGAGACCGGCCAGACCATCATTTCTGGAATGGGCGAATTACACCTCGACATCATCAAAGATCGCATGTTCCGCGAGTTCAACGTCGGCGCCACCGCGGGCAAACCGCAGGTTGCGTATCGTGAGACGATCACCAAGTCCGCCGAAGCCGAAGGTAAATTTATCCGCCAATCGGGTGGTCATGGGCAGTACGGACACGCAGTCGTCACCGTCGAACCCGGTGAAAAGGGCAGCGGCATAGTGGTCGAGGATGAGATTGTCGGCGGCGCGATTCCGAGGGAATACATTGGTGCCGTTGAAGACGGCATTATCGAAGCCGCGCAGACAGGTGTGCTGGGCGGGTATCCGATGGTGGATATTAAGATTCAGATTATCGACGGCACGTTCCATGAAGTCGACAGTTCTGAAATTGCATTCAAGATGGCCGGCAGTTTTGCCTTCAAGGAAGCTGCACGCAAGGCCGGCGCGATTATGCTCGAGCCAATCATGGACGTTGAAGCCATCACGCCCGAGGAGCATAGGGGCGACGTGGTGGGAGACCTCAACGGCCGCCGCGGTAAGATCAGCGACATCGAATCGCGCGCGACCTCAACAATTGTTCATGCGAGGGTTCCGCTGGCCGAGATGTTCGGATATGCCACGGCATTGCGGTCGTTGACCAAGGGCCGCGCCAGCTACTCGATGGAGCCGGCCGCCTTTGAGAGGGTACCCGAGAGCATTCTCGCGCAGATCCTCGACAAGAACGGCACTCCGAAGGGCAGATCAAAGAAATGAATAATCAGCGCATCAGAATCCGCCTCAAGGGCTACGACCACCGATTGCTCGATCAGTCGGCGCACGACATTGTGGAGACAGCCAAGCGGACCGGCGCCAAGGTGGCGGGACCGATCCCGTTGCCGACGGACATCTGGCGGCATACGGTCAACCGCTCGCCGCATGCGGACAAAAAGTCGATGGAGTCATTTGAGATGCGGACGCACAAGCGGTTGCTCGACATTATCGATCCGACGGCGAAGACCGTGGACGAATTGAAGAAGTTAAACCTTCCCGCCGGTGTGGATATCACCATTAAGATTTAGCCATGGAACTACTCGGAAGAAAACTGGGCATGGCGCAACTGTTCGACGCGAACGGCAATTTCGTCGGCGTCACCGTCATCGAAGCGGGTCCCTGCACCGTGCTACAGAAAAAGACGCTCGACAACGACGGTTATCACGCCGTACAGATTGGCTTGGGAACGCGCAAGGAAAAGAACGCTGGCAAACCGCTCATCGGCCACTGCAAAAAGGCAAACACGGCGCCCGCGCGGTTTATTCGTGAGTACCGCACGGAGGAGCCCACGCAGTTTAGTGTCGGCGATAAAATTACCGTGAAAGAATTTCAGCCCGGTCAGTACGTGGATGTTATCGGCACGGGGAAGGGCAAGGGGTTTCAAGGTGTCGTGCGGCGTCATAAATTTGCCGGCGGCGATATGACCCACGGTGCGAAGGGCTGGCATCGCCGCGGTGGCGCGATTGGTCAACGTCTATTTCCGGGCCGCGTGTTCAAAAATATGCGGATGCCCGGCCACATGGGCGACGTCAAGGTCACCACGCAGAACTTGCGGGTGATCCAGGTGCGTGAAGCCGAGAACCTGTTGCTCATCGAAGGCGCGGTACCCGGAGCGCGCGGTGCGTTTGTGGTGATCCGCCATGCGTTGAAGAAGACAAAACCTGTAGCGAAGGCGACGAAATGAAGGTGCCCGTCATTACCATTTGCGGTCAGGCCAAGGGCGAAGTCGAGTTTGCCGACGAGTTGCTGGTCAAGGACGGCAAAGGAACTCAGGCCGTTCATGACACGGTAACGGCGTACATGGCAAACCAACGCCTCGGCACGGCCAGCACGAAACAGATTAGTGAAGTGCATGGCAGCGGCAAGAAACCGTGGAAGCAGAAGGGCACCGGACGCGCGCGGGCCGGATCGTTTGCCTCGCCGTTGTGGCGTGGTGGTGGCGTGGTGTTCGGGCCAAAACCGCGCGATTACACAATCAACGTTCCGAAGAAGGTCAAAGCGTTGGCGTTCCGCAAGGCGCTGAGCGAGCGGTTGCTGGCCGGTGATGTTGTGGTGGTTGACGAACTGAAGCTGGCCAACCACAAGACAAAGGATTTTGCAGGAATCATGGCGACGATTGGCGCGAAGGGCAATGCGCCCACGCTCGTCGTTACGGATCAGGTGGACCGCAACTTGAAGCTGGCGTCGCGGAACGTACCGAATGTGCAGGTCGAACCGGCCGATTCCGTAAATGTATATGAGCTGTTGCGCTTCGAGAAAATTGTTGCGACGAAAGCCGCGCTCGAAAAACTGGGTGCGCGTTTGGGGCAGGGCCGATGAAAGATCCCTACACAGTTGTCAAAACCGTGCGCGTCACGGAAAAGGGCAGCGCCCAAACGGAAGCGTTGAATCAATATCAGGTCGTGGTCGAGAAGCACGCGAACAAGATCGATGTCAAACGCGCGGTCGAGCAGTTGTTCAAGGTGAAGGTGCTGCGCGTGAACACCCTGAATGTTCGCGGCAAGGCGCGGCGGGAGCGGACCGTGCAGTTTGGACGGACACCCGCCTGGAAGAAGGCGATTGTCACCCTCAAAGAGGGCGACAAGATTGAATTGGCTTAGCGATTTATGGGACTCAAAACTTTCAGACCATTGACGCCATCACTGCGCGGGACCGTGCTGTCTGATTTCTCGGAAATCACGAAGCGCACGCCGGAAGCGAAGTTGACAGTGGCGAAGCGCAGAACCGGTGGCCGCAACAATGTCGGGCGCATGACGGCGCGTGGCATCGGCGGTGGCCACAAGCAGCGCTACCGGATCATCGATTTCAAGCGCGACAAGGTGGGCGTAGAGGCGACGGTCGAAGCGATCGAGTACGATCCGAACCGTTCCGCTCGCATTGCGTTGTTGAAGTACAAGGACGGCGAGAAACGCTACATTTTGGCGCCGATCGGTCTTGCCGTTGGCGCCAAAGTGATGAGCGGCCCGGACGCCGAACCGTCGGTCGGCAACGCACTCCCCCTGAAGAAGATCATTCCCGGGATGCCGATCCATAATATTGAACTGCACCGTGGGCGCGGCGGACAGATTTGCCGCAGCGCGGGCGGAGCCGCGCAAATCACCGCGAGCGAAGGCGACTTTGTGACGGTCAAGTTGCCTTCGAGCGAGATTCGCCGCATCAACCGCGAGTGCTACGCGACGATCGGACAGATTGGCAACACCGATCACATCAATATCATGCTGGGAAAGGCCGGACGGAACCGTTGGCTTGGCCGGCGAGGCATTTCCCGCGGTATGGCCCGCAACCCGGTGGATCACCCGATGGGTGGTGGTCAGGGCAAGAGCAAGGGCGGTGGCGGATGGCATCACCCGTGTTCGCCGTGGGGCTTGCTGGCGAAGGGCGGTAAGACGCGCCGCCGGAAGAAGTATTCAAACTCGATGATTCTGGAGAGAAGGAAGAAATAAATGGGACGGTCCCTGAAAAAAGGCCCGTTTGTCGACGATCATCTGATGGAGAAGGTCGAGGCGATGCGGGCGAGCGAGAAGAAGCCGATCAAGACGTGGTCACGTCGGTCGATGATTGTTCCGGAGTTTGTCGGGCATACATTTTTGGTTCATAACGGCAAGGTGCACACGCCGGTGTTCGTGACGGAAAACATGGTCGGGCATCGTTTGGGTGAGTTCGCGCCGACGCGCACGTTCCGCGCCCACGGAGCTCACACCGAGAAGGCGGTCGCGAAGTAGCGCGGCCGAGAGCCGGTTGTGCCCGCGCCTGGCACACAAACGGGAGTTTGTGTTGTTTGCTTGTTCTTTATAGCGGTATGGCCGTTGGCAGCCGAGGAAGCGCGGTTGCCATCGGCAGCGACGAATGCATCTGCGGATGAGTTGCGCGTCTTGGTGGGAAGCCTCCGTGCTGACAACCAACGTCTCAAGGCGGATTTGGAGCAGCGCGAGACGATCATTCGGCTGTTGACGGAGAACCTGGCCGTCGCACGGACGGAGAGTGAGCTGTTCCACAAGAAGTGGAGTGAAGCGCAACTGCGGGCACAGACTCTCGGCGTTGATTTGGCCGATAACAGCGCGGCGCAGACGCAACGACAGTTGGCCGAAAGCGTGCGAGCGTTGTATCTGGCGGATGCGGAGCGGCAACGGTTGGTTACGCAGATGCAGCGGCTTATTGAAGCCTTGCAAAAGCCAGGAGACGTTGCGGGTGAGTTGGCCCGTACCAAGGCGCTGTTCGAGGCTGCGGATCGACCATTTTCAGGCAGTGCGGCGAATAGTCAGACCCAGGGAGGCTTGGGCGCTGCGACGGTACTCGATGTGAACCCGGACCTGCGGCTGGTGGTGCTGAATATCGGCCAGCTTCAGGGAGCGCGGATTGGGATGCCGATGGTGGTGATGCGCGGGGAGCACGTCGTGGCGGAATTGAAAATTGTGGAAGTACGACAGCGGATTTGCGGCGCGCTGATCGAACGGGTGAAAGAGGGTGTCACGCTGAAGACGGGAGACGTTGCCCGCGTGGCGAGGAACTCGTAAGTGTACGTGTGATTTATGGAAGTGAGAGCGACAACTAAATATGCGCGGATGAGCCCGTACAAAGTGGGTGAAGTAACCCGCCTGATCCAGGGTCTGAGCGCATCGAATGCGTTGGAAGTGTTGCGGGCGATCCCGCGCAAGTCGGCTCGAATGATTGAGAAGACACTGAAATCGGCGATTGCGAATGCAACCAACAACGCCAGTCTGGCGGCGGACGCGCTGACTGTGAAGGAAGCTGTGGCCAACGAAGGGCCGCGTCTAAAGCGTTGGCAGCCCAAGGCGCGGGGCAGTGCGGGACCGATTATCAAGCGGACCACACATATTCAGATTGTATTGACGGACGGACAATAATTTATGGGACAAAAGACGAATCCAATAGGTTTTCGCGTGTCAGTCACCAAAGACTGGCTGTCGAAGTGGTACGCCGACAAGAAGGACTACGCGCCGCTGTTGTTGGAAGACATCAAAATACGGGAAATTGTGAAAAAGAAGTTGGCGTCGGCCGCTGTGCCGAAGATTGCGATCGAACGGTATGCGAACCGTGCCCGGATCACGATTTCGACCGCTCGTCCTGGGATCGTCATCGGGCGCAAGGGCGCCGAAATCGACAAGTTGAAGGAAGAGCTGGCGGCGTTGACCGGTAAGGAAGTATACGTGGATATCGTCGAGGTGAAGACGCCGGAAACCGACGCCCAGCTCGTTGCGGAAAACATCGCGCTGCAACTGGAACGCCGGATCAGTTTTCGTCGCGCCATGAAGAAGGCCGTGCAGACCGCCATGGATTTCGGAGCGCAGGGCATCAAGGTGGCGTGCGGCGGACGTTTGGGAGGCGCCGAACTGGCTCGCCGGGAAAAGTATCGCGTCGGGAAGATCCCGCTGCACACGTTGCGCGCGGATATCGATTACGGTTTTGCGGAAGCGCAGACGGTGTACGGGAAGATCGGCGTGAAGGTATGGGTCTGCAAAGGCGAACGGCCACTGCGGCCCGTGCAACAACCCCAATCGGCGGTACCCGTCGGCCCGGCACCAGCAGCATAGCACAGACGAGTTGATAGAAGGATTTTTAGACCATGGCAATGATGCCCAGCAGAGTGAAGTATCGGAAAGCCCAGCGCGGAAGCCGGACCGGCATCGCGTGGCGCGGAGCCTCGGTGGCATTTGGTGAATATGGTTTGCAGGCGCTGGAGCGCGCGTGGGTGACCACGACGCAGATCGAGGCGTGTCGTGTCGCGTTGTCGCGCAATATGAAGCGGCGCGGCAAGCTGTGGATCCGGGTGTTCCCGGACAAACCGATCACCAAGCGCCCGCCCGAAACGCGCATGGGCAAGGGCAAAGGTCCGCCCGAGACCTGGGTGGTTGTGGTCCGACCGGGTAATGTGCTGTTTGAACTGGGTGGTGTGACGGAAGTACTGGCGCGCGAGTCATTTCGACTGGCGGCGTCCAAGTTGCCGATTGCAACGCGCTTTGTAGCAAGGCGATAGGGAACGACATGAAAGCCAAAGAAATCCGTGAGTTGACAGATGCGGAGGCGCAAGCCAAACTGCGTGATCTTCGGCAGGAAATGTTCAACCTGCGGCTTCAGCAGCAGACGGCGCGTATCGAGCGCCCCAGCCGGATTCACGAAGTGCGACGGGACATGGCGCGGCTGGAAACCGTGTTGAGAGAGCGACAGCTTAGGCCGTTGACGACGCCGGCCAAGTGATGACACAGACGGCCGAACAATTTGGATTTACTATGGCGGAGACAGCAACAAACGAAGGCAAGAAGCGGGAATTGGTGGGCGAAGTCGTTGGCGACAAGATGGAAAAGACCATCGTGGTCGAAGTTGCCCGACGCGTTCGTCATGCCCGCTACCAAAAGGTCATCACAACCTACAAGAAGTTTTACGCACACGACGAAAAGAGCGAAGCGGGTGTGGGCGACAAGGTGCGGATCGTCGAGTCGCGCCCCTTGAGCAAGCTCAAACGCTGGCGACTGGTCGGTGTGGTGGAGAAGGCCGCGAGGATTGAGAAGGTCGACGTATGATTCAGATTCGGACCCATTTGGACGTGGCGGACAACACCGGCGCGCGCGTGGCTTGGGCGATCGGCGTTTTGGGACACCAGAAGCGGTATGCGCGGATCGGTGACGTCATCAAGGCGCACGTCAAGGAAGCCTCGCCCGATGGAACCGTGAAGAAAGGCGAGGTCGTCACGTGCGTGGTGGTGCGGACGAAATCGCCCTTGCGACGCAACGATGGATCCTACGTGCGGTTCGATAATAACGCCGTGGTGATTATTGACGACCAGTTGAATCCGAAGGGGACGCGCATTTTCGGTCCCGTGGCGCGTGAGTTGCGTGACAAGAATTTTACCAAAATCATTTCGCTTGCTCCCGAGGTGCTCTAGGCCATGAAGAATCTGGCAGTCAAGAAGGATGACATGGTCGTAGTCCTTTCAGGAGAGGACAGGGGCAAGGTCGGTCGGGTGCTGGCGGCGTTTCCCGAAAAGCAACGGGTATTGGTCGAGGGCGTGAATGTGATCAGCAAGGCGTTGCGGAAAAGCCAGGACAATCCCAAGGGCGGGATCATTACCAAAGAAAGTCCGATTCATATTTCGAAAGTGATGAAGCAGGAACGCCACGAAGCGCGGAAGAAGAAACACGGAACCGCGCCCGCGGCCGCAGAAGCATAAGTGAGCGATATGGCGCAGTTATACGAACATTATAAGAAGAGCGTCGTGGAGCAACTCATGAAGGGTGGCCACTACGCCAACCGGATGCAGGTGCCGAAGGTGGAAAAGGTGGTCGTGAACATGGGCGTGAACGCGAATCACGACAAAGACGTGATCAATGAAGCCCAGCAGGAATTGGCCACCCTCACCGGACAAAAGGCGCTGGTCACGAAGGCGAAGAAGAGTATTTCGAACTTCAAGGTCCGCAAGGACATGCCCGTGGGCGCGAAGGTGACGTTGCGGGGTCAGCGCATGTACGAGTTTCTGGAGCGGTTCTTCAACGCCGCCTTGCCGCGTATTCGCGACTTTCGCGGGGTCAACCCGCGCGGGTTCGATGGACGCGGCAGTTATACGATGGGTGTGAAGGACCAGACGATTTTTCCCGAGGTGGAACTCGACAAGATCAAGCATAACCTCGGGATGGATGTGACGATTGTGACGACGGCCAATACCGATGCCGAGGCCAAGGAGCTCCTCAAGTTGCTCGGGATGCCGTTCAGCAGTTAAAGGATTGAGTTATGGCGAAAGTTACCTGGGAAGTGAAGCAACGGCGGCCAGCCAAGTTCAAGGCGCGGCAGTACAACCGCTGCCAGAACTGTGGGCGGCGCCATGCGTATATCCGGCGGTTCAAGATTTGTCGCATTTGTTTTCGTGAGCTGGCCAGTCAGGGCAAGATCCCGGGTGTGGTGAAGGCGAGTTGGTGAATTGATGAACGTGACCGATTCCATTGGCGATATGCTGACGCGGATTCGCAACGCGAACTCCGCACTCAAGCCGGACGTGCTCGTGCCGTATTCGCGGCTGAAGGCGGAGATCGCAAAAGTGCTGAAACGCGAAGGATACCTGGCGGATTTCTATGCAGAGAAGCTGGAGAACGGCCGGCAGGTATTGAAGATTCAGTTGAAGATTGTCGGCAAAGAGCGGGCAATCGTCGGAATCAAGCGCGTGAGCCGGCCCGGACTGCGGCGATATGTCGGTTCGACGGATATTCCGCGCGTACTGGGCGGCATGGGAATATCGATTCTCACAACATCGCGTGGAGTGATGACTGGATACGAGGCCAAAAAGGCGAATTTGGGCGGCGAGCTTTTAGCATACGTGTGGTGACGGATTATGTCACGAATTGGAAAACAACCTGTTGAGATCCCGGCCAAGACCAAGGTCGAAGTGAAGGGCCAGGCGATCTATGTCGAAGGGCCGAAAGGCAAGCTGGAGTGGACAGTGCCTTCACCGATCAAGGTCGAGGTGAAGGATGGCAAGGTGCTCGCAAGCACGACACAGCTGGACCGGGTCGGCAAGGCGCGATGGGGTTTGTCGCGAAGCCTCATCGCGAACATGGTCAAAGGTGTCAATGAGGGGTACGTAAAGAAACTGCTGGTGGAGGGCGTTGGCTTTCGTGCTGCGGTGCAGGGAACAAATTTGCAGATGTCCCTCGGGTATTCCCACCCGATTGTGTTCGCCATTCCGAAAGGGGTGAAGGTTTCGGTGGCTGACACGCAGGACAAGAAACCAGAGATTACAATTGAAGGGCCGGACAAACAAATGGTCGGAGAAGTGGCGGCCCGAATTCGACGGTTCTATCCGCCTGAGCCCTACAAGGGCAAGGGGATCCGCTACGTCGGGGAGCAAGTTCGCCGGAAGGCGGGCAAGACCGTTACGACGGCCGGCGGTTAATTTGGTGGCACGTTATGATTCCACGAACAAGAGTTGAAGCGCGATATCGGCGGCACCTGCGGCTGCGGAAAAAAGTGCGCGGCACGGCGCAATGTCCGCGGATGAGTGTCTGCATGACCGGCAAGCACATCTATGTGCAGCTGATCGATGATGTCAACGGTGTGACCCTGGCGTTTGCGAGCACGGTTGCCTCCGAGTCGAAGGGGACGAAAGCGACGGTCGAAGGCGCGAAGAAAGTCGGCCAACTAGCCGCGCAGAAGGCGAAGGCCAAGAATATCACCGAGGTCGTGTTCGACCGCGGCGGATTGCGGTATCACGGACGCGTCAAAGCGTTGGCCGAAGCGGCGCGCGAAGCGGGATTGAAATTCTAATATGGCACCTGAAAAGAAACCGAAGATTGCGAAGCCTGTCGCTTCCAAAGGCAAGGAAACGTCGCCGGTGGCGGTGGTCGACGAACTGGGAGTCGAGATCGATCAGCAGGGCGGTGAAATTGTTGAGAAGGTCGTCTATGTCAACCGCAGCGCGAAGGTTGTGAAGGGCGGACGCCGCTTCCATTTCAGCGCATTGGTGGTCGCCGGCGACCGTCGCGGGCACGTGGGCTGGGGTTTTGGCAAAGCCAACGAGGTGGCCGATGCCATCCGCAAGGGCACCGATCAGGCGAAGAAGGCGATGGTATTTGTGAATTTGAAAGGCTCGACGATTCCCCACGAAATTGTCGGGGTCTTTGGCGGAGGGCGCGTGTTGCTGCGTCCAGCGTCGCCGGGCACCGGCGTTATCGCGGGCGGCGGCGTGCGCGCGGTCATTGAGGCAGCAGGGGTACGTGACGTGTTGACGAAGTCGCTGGGGTCGAGCAATGCGGTCAACGTGGTGAAGGCGACGATTGATGCCTTGCTGAACCTGCGTCCGCGCGAGGAAATCATGCGGGTGCGCGGGCTGACGCGACCAACCGCCGCCGGGGTGAGCTAACATGACGATGCGACTGCATAATCTAAAGCTCCGTCCGGGCGCCAAGCACCGCACGAAACGGTTGGGTATTGGCGAGAGTTCGGGTCATGGCAAGACCAGCGGACGCGGGGGCAAAGGGCAGACGGCGCGTTCCGGTGGTTCGGTTCGATTGGGGTTTGAAGGCGGCCAGATGCCGCTGCTGCGCCGCATTCCGAAGCGCGGATTCAACAACGCGAACTTCCGGACGATCTACGCAATCGTCAATGTCGAGCAGTTGAATGAGTTCGATAACGGTGCGACGATCACGCCCGAGGCGCTGGTGGAGGCGGGACTGACCGACAGGCTTTTTGACGGAGTCAAAGTGCTCGGCAATGGCGCGTTGAAGAAGAAGCTGACTGTCAAGGCCCAGCGGTTTAGCGCTTCCGCGCGGGAAAAGATCACCCAGGCCGGTGGCCAATGCGAAGACCTGCCACTACGAAGCATCCATCACAAGCCGGCGCCGCCAGCCACAGTGCCGAAGGCACCTGCGGGAGAGAAGTGACGCGCGACCGTTGACGACCCATGTTCTCCGCATTTCTCAATAGCTGGAAGATTCCCGAACTACGGCGTCGGATCCTGTTTACGCTGGGCATGGTCGCGATCGCGCGATTGGGCGCGAATATTCCCTGCCCGGGCGTGGATCCCTCGGAGTTGAACCAGTACATGGCGCAGATCCAGCAGCGCGTGGGCGGCAGCTTCATGGGTTTGGCGGACATGATGACAGGGGGTGGCCTGCAGCAATGCGCGGTGTTTGCGCTTGGTGTGATGCCGTACATTAGCGCGTCCATCATTATGATGTTGTTGCCGGCGGCTATACCGGCGCTGGAGAAACTCAAGCAAGAAGGCGAGTCAGGCCGGACGAAGCTGATCCAGTACTCGCGCTACATGACGGTTGGCCTGTGCATCGTTCAGGCGTGGTTGTTGGCGAAGGCATTCGAACATCCGGAACAGATGTTTTCCGGCTTCACGGGTGTGTTGGTGGCCAATCCCGGAATCGGTTTCGAGCTGTTGACGGTCCTTACGATTACCAGCGGCACGGTTCTGTTGATGTGGATCGGCGAACAAATCACCCAGCGCGGAATCGGCAACGGCATGTCGATCATCATCACTGTAGGCATCGTGGACCGCCTGCCACGGGCAATCAACCAGGCATGGCGACTGTTTGTCGGGCCGGAGAGCCAGTTCAATGCCCTTCATGCGATTCTGTTGCTGGTGATGGCGGTGACCGTGACGGCGGTGGTGGTGGCGGTCACGCAAGCTGAGCGAAAGGTTCCGGTTCAGTACGCAAAACGCATGGTGGGACGTAAAATGCTGGGAGGCGGGCAGACATTCATGCCGCTGAAAGTCAATTACTCGGGAGTCATGCCGATCATTTTTGCGCAGGCGATCCTGTTGTTTCCGGCGAAGATTTTTTCCATGTTGAACATGCCTTTCTTTCAGAACCTGGCCCGCCAGTTGACGGAGGGTGAGTCACTTTATCTGGGGTTGTACGGCGGGATGATCCTGTTCTTTTCGTATTTCTGGGTGGCGACACAATTTAACCCGTTGCAAATTGCGGACGATTTGAAGAAGTACGGTGGATACGTCCCAGGGATTCGGCCGGGTCGGCCGACGGCAGAGTATCTGGATCACACCATGACGCGCATTACACTGGCCGGCTCGGTATTCCTGACGGGGATTGCGGTCATCCCGTACATTTTGTCGCACAACTTTCGGCTGCCGTATTTGACCGCCAGTTTCTTTGGTGGAACGAGCCTGCTCATTAACGTTGGTGTTATGCTGGATACAATGCGGCAAGTGGAATCGCATTTGGTCATGCGCCATTACGACGGGTTCTTGCGGAAGGGCCGATTGAGGGGCCGGTTCTGACGGCCCGGGGAAGGTGACTATGAGTCACCACCGTATTGTGTTTTTGGGACCGCCAGCGTCAGGCAAAGGTACGGCGGCGATGGCGTTGAGTGTGGCGCTCGGCGTACCACATGTGTCGACCGGGCAGATGTTTCGGGCGGCGATCCGCAAGGGTGGCCCGATTGGCGACGCGGCGAAGCAGTTCATTGACAAAGGGCAACTGGTGCCCGATGAGATCACGATAGCGGTCGTGCGGTTGTTGCTCGATGAGCAGGGATCGACCGGTGGATTCATCTTCGACGGGTTTCCGCGTACGCGAACTCAGGCGGAAGCGTTCGACAGAGTGCTCCAGGACAGAGGGACGCGCCTGACGGCGGCCATTCTTCTGGATGCCAGCGAGGCTGATATCTTGCAACGCGTGCTGGGACGACAGAGTTGCGAAAAATGCGGCGCGTTGTATCATCGAAAGCTCGTGCCTCCGCGGCAGAGTGGGGCTTGCGACCGATGCGGCGGCAAACTGACGCAGCGGGCCGATGATACCGCGGAGACCGTGCAGAAACGGCTTGAGGTATATCGGAAGGTGACGCTGGACGTGGTGGGATATTACGAGAAGGCGGGGCTTTTGAAGCGTGTCGATGGCGGCCAGCCGAAGGACAAGGTGTTTGCGGATATTGTGGGATTATTCCAGTCGTGATCGTTATCAAGACGGCAGAAGAGATTGAGCGGATGCGAGTGGCGTGCAACGCGGCAGCACAGGTCTTGAGTGCCGTGGCGCACGAGGTCCAACCGGGGCGCACGACCGTGGAGTTGAATAACGTGGCGGCGGGGTTGATTGAAAAATTGGGCGGGAAGAGCCCGTTTCTCGGATATAAAGGTTATCCAGGACACATTTGCGTCTCGGTCAACGAGGAAGTGGTTCACGGCATTCCGAGCCAGCGCCGGGTGCAATATGGCGACATTGTGAGCCTGGATGTGGGGATCGTCGTGAATGGCTTTGTGGGAGATAACGCGACCACAGTCGCTGTGGGAGTGGTGGAAGGCCGGACCCAACGGTTGCTGCAGGTGACCGAACAGGCGTTGCACGCAGGGATTGCGGCAGCGCGGGCGGGAAATCGGGTTTCCGATATCTCGCGGGCCGTCCAAACCATGGTCGAAGCCAACGGCTTTTCGGTCGTGAGAGAATTTGTCGGACACGGAGTAGGTCGGAAGATGCACGAAGAGCCACAAATCCCGAACTACGTGAGTTCGGGGCCCGACCCGAAGTTGAAGCCGGGAATGACATTGGCTATTGAGCCCATGATCAATGCGGGGGCGAGCGATGTGGTGATGTTGAGCGATGGTTGGACCGTGGTTTCGGCCGATGGCGCGCCCAGCGCGCACTTCGAGCATACGGTTCTGGTAACGGATGGAGACGCCGAGATTTTGACGTGGCTAAAGAAGAGCCCATACGAGTCGAAGGCACGGTAGTCGAGTTGCTGCCGAACACGATGTTTCGGGTGGAGTTGCCGAATAAGCATCGAATTTTGGCGCATATTTCGGGTAAGATGCGGCTGCATTTTATTCGGTTGCTGCCCGGCGACAAGGTGATGGTCGAGATGTCACCATACGATTTGAGCAAGGGCCGAATTACATTTCGGCAAAAAGAGCAGTAGACAAGCAGGACAAACATGAAAGTAAAACCTTCCGTAAAACGGTTGTGTGAACGTTGCAAAGTGGTGCGGCGAAAGGGAGTGGTGCGCGTGATTTGCACCAACCCGCGGCACAAACAACGTCAAGGCTAGAGGTATCAGCATGGCACGTTTGATTGGTGTGGAAGTACCGGACCAGAAACGAATTGGGATCGCGCTCCGCTACATTTATGGTATCGGGCCAACGACAGCGCTCCAAGTATGCGCGAAAGCGAGCGTGGATCCGAGTGTACGGGCGAAAGACTTGAACGACGAACAGTTGTCGCACCTGACGACCGTGTTGCAGGGCTTTCGCATCGAGGGCGATCTGCGGCGAGAAATACAAACGAACATCAAGCGCTTGATGAGCATCAATTGCTACCGCGGGATCCGTCATAAGAAGGGCCTGCCGGTGCGTGGCCAGCGCACGTCCACCAACGCGCGTACCCGCAAGGGCCCGCGCAAGACGGTCGGCGTTGTTCGCAGCAAGGAAGCGAAGACCGGCAAGGTCTGATCGCAAGGGTTATGTGAAGGAGCACAATGGCTAAAGAAGCATCCAAGAAATCCGAGGAACCGAAAGCGAAACCCGCCGTCGAGGCAGGCACGCCGGCGGCGAAACCGGAAGCTGCAGCCGCTGCGGCCGCACCGGCCGCAACGGCGGCACCCGCGGTGCCGACCACGGCTGCGGAAGCATTGGCCGAGGGCGAGGTCGCGAAGAAGGTTGTCAAGGCCAAGCACAGCAAAAACGTGTTTCAGGGCATCGCCCATATCATGGCGACGTTCAATAACACCTGTGTATCGATTACTGATTTGAAGGGCAGAGTGATTGGATGGTCGAGCGCCGGGCGCGTCGGCTTCAAGGGCTCGCGCAAGAGCACGGCCTACGCGGCGCAGCTGGTCGCGCAGGACGCCGCGCGACAGGGGATGGCGCACGGATTGAAGGAAATCGAAGTGTGGGTGAAAGGGCCGGGGAGCGGGCGTGAGGCAGCGATTCGCGCGTTGCAGGCGATCGGCCTGGATATCACCGTGATCAAGGACGTGACGCCCGTCCCGCACAACGGATGCCGGCCGCCGAAGCGCCGCCGCGTGTAGCAGGAGATTTCGTTACCATGGCACGATACAAAGGACCACGAGTTCGCATCAGCCGACGATTTGGACAGCCGATATTCGGCCCGTCGAAATATCTGGAGCGCCGCGCGTACCCACCTGGCGTGCACGGCCCGAAGAAGGCCCGTCGCAAGCAAAGTGATTACGGCATTGGTTTGGCCGAGAAGCAGAAACTGCGCTACCAGTACGGGCTGTTGGAACGTCAGTTCCGCCGCATGTTTAACAAGGCGCTGAAGAAGCGTGGCGTGACGGGCGAGACGTTGCTGCAATTGCTCGAGACGCGCCTCGATAACGTCGTGTTTCGCATCGGGTTTGCGACGACGCGGCCGTTTGCCCGGCAGATGGTCGGCCACGGGCACATTCGCGTGAATGGCCGCAAAGTTTCGTCGCCTTCGTACAATGTGAAGCCCGGGGATGTTGTGGAAATCCGCGACACCGCGGCGACGCGGCAGTTGGCGACGAAGAGTTTGGAATCCGCGCAGATTCGGCCCGTGCCGGACTGGATCACGTTCAGTCGGGACGCCTTGCGGGCGCAGATCGGACGGATGCCGTCGCGGGACGATATTCAGCCAATCGTCAACGAACAATTGATCGTCGAATTTTATTCTAGATAACGAGAATCCGCGTCTGCAATCCGGACGCGACAACGAGCCGTCGGTCCGCGTTTCTAGAGCGCGGGAAACCCGGCTCATAGGAGGAAGTGCACCATGCCAGTTCGTTTGGGTCGATTTGAAATGCCGAAGCGGTTGACGCGCGATGACGCCACCGCCACGCCGACGTATGCCAAATTCATTGCTGAGCCGCTCGAAGCCGGCTACAGCCACACCATTGGCAACTCGTTGCGACGCGTGTTGCTCAGTTCCCTGGAAGGAGCGGGCATCAGTTCCGTCAAAATCGAGGGCGCGCCGCACGAGTTCACCAGCATTCCCGGCGTCGTCGAGGATGTGACGGACATCGTGCTTAATCTGAAGAAGGTGCTGCTTAAGTCTCACAGCCGCGAGCCGCACGTGATTTATCTCTCGGCGAACAAGGACGGCGCCGTGACGGCGGCGGACATCAAGAGCGATCAGGTCGTCGAAGTGCTCAACCCCGACCAGCACATCTGTACGCTCGACAAGAAGATGCACTTTGAGATCGAATTGGAGGTCAAAGTGGGACGCGGCTTCTGCCCGGCGGAGGAAAACAAGAAGCCGGAGCAACCGATCGGGGTGATCGCGATTGATTCGCTATTTTCGCCGGTTCGTCGCGTGCGATACAGCGTGGAGGACACCCGTGTTGGACAGCGTACGGATTACGACAAGCTCGTCCTGGAGGTGTGGACGGATGGACGCATCACCCCGGAAGACGCGCTGGTGCAGTCCGCGAACATTCTGCGACACCACCTCGATGTGTTCTGCGATTACGACAAGAACATCGTGGTCGAATTCGAGGAAGCCGGTGAAAAAGTCAGCGCCGAGCAGGCCAAGTTGAAGAAGGTCCTCAATATGAGTGTCAACGAGATTGAACTTAGCGTGCGCGCGGCCAACTGTCTGAACAACGCCAACATCACGACCGTCGGCCAACTGGCCATGAAGACCGAACAGGAAATGCTCAAGTACCGGAATTTCGGGAAGAAATCGCTCAACGAGATTAAAGAGAAATTGTCGGGGTTGGGGCTTACCCTGGGCATGAAGTTCGATGCGGCAATGCTGGAAGCGCCCGACGCGAATAAGAGCGTTGAGGCAGTCCTTTCCGGTGCGATGCCGGTGCCCGAGTAGGGCTGGGCAGAGGAAGAGGGTACATCGCCATGCGACACCGAAAACGAACAGCCAAGATTGGGATGAAATCCCAGCATCGGCGCTCCACACTGGCCAATCTCGTGTGCAGCCTGATCGAATACAGCCGCATTACGACGACGGTCGCCAAGGCCAAAGTGGCCCGCCGTTATGCGGACAAGATGGTGACTCTGGCCAAGAAGGGCACGCTACACCACCGACGCGAAGCGCTGGCGTTTCTGCGGCACAAGCCCGCAGTCACAAAACTCTTCGCGGAGATCGGAAAACAACACGGTGACCGCAACGGCGGTTATACTAGGATTGTCCGGGTCGGACAGCGACTGGGAGACGCCGCGCATGTAGCCATTCTCGAATGGACGGGGACAGTGATGACCACGCCCGAACCGGACGCGGGCGAGAAGGTGGAAGAGCCAAAGTCCAAAGAGCCGAAGATCCCGAAAACCAAGAAGAAGGTCGAAGTCGCGGCCACGTCTTAGCGGTCTCTAGATAACAATTCGAAACGGCACGGCCTCCCCGGGTGGGAGGCCGTTGTCATTCTATGAAGAACTGATTTGGGATCTGGCTCACAAAAGCAGAGTGATCGTGGCACAGGGTGTTGTGTCAGATGTGCTTGCTGTCGTGCTCGTCTTTGGTGTGGTAACCACTGTCCTGTCGGGCGAGATTCACTTGATGCTTCTTGGCGTAGGCATCGTAGAAATCGGCGGGGGTCATCTCTAGGACCTGCGCAATGGAAATGAGGAAATGGACCAAATCGATGACTTCGACTCGGGCGTTCTGTTTGTCGAACTTCTGGTACTTGGCCCACCATTTCCATGGGACGCTGTCGGTCAACTCCGCAACTTCCTGGGTCAACGCTCGGCAATAGTTTAAGACCCACTGCTGGCGCTGCTCGTCGGTCATATGGGCTGTGTCGACGCCGATCCGTTTGTTAAGCTGCTCCTGGAGGCGAAAGATTTCTTCAAGTTTGTCAGGTGCATTCATAATGCTGGTCACATTATCGAGATAATGTGGTGAAAAATCACTGCTTTTCTGATATAGAATGGGAAGTGGTCGGTCGACAATGAAGATTCCTGATAGCACGGTGTCCGGGTCGAAGCCATTGCGTGATTCGCGACTGACGGCGATCAATTTCGTCTCCGATGCTGTCAACCGGACCCTTGATCTAAAGGAAATTGCGGACAATGCTCTGGACTCCGTGCTGGCCGTGATGAAGGTGGACGCGGGGGCCGTGTACATCTGGCAGGATGTCGACCACGCCCTTCATCTGTTCGCCTGGCGCGGCCTGAGCGAAACTTTTGTCCCCAAGGTCGCGGTGCTGCAAAGGGGCACGGAGGTCATCGACGCCTTGCTCAATGGGGAGGCCCGTGTCATTGAGGATTTTACAGCAAACCCGGCTGGCGCGGTTTCTGAGACGACGCGAGCGGGGTTCCAGTCAGCAGTGCTGGTTCCCATTCGGGCTCACGGGTATGTCGTTGGTGCCCTGGGGCTGGCCACGTATCAAAAGCGCAAATTCGACGAACCCGACGTTGATCTAATCAAGGCCGTCAGCAACCAGATTGGCAATGCCATGGTGCACGCCCAGTTGCAGACTGACCTGCAGGCGAGCGAGGAACAGTACCGGGCGCTGGTGGAGAACTCGAACGACGCGATTTATATTGCCGATTCATCGGGGTGGTTGCGGTTCGCCAACAACGCATTCCCACGAGTGTTCGGATACCCGCTGTCCGAGGTGGCGCGGACCGATCTTTTGACACACGTACACGCGGAAGACGTCGATATGGTCCGGCGAGCGGTTGACGGTTTGCTGCAGGGAGAGCCCATTCACAATCTGGAGTACCGTTTTCGCCGCAAGGACGGGAAGTGGATCGATCTGCAATGCAGCGGCAGTGTGTTTTCCCGTGAGGGAGAACACGTGACCGAAATACAGTTTGTCGTTCGAGATATTACGCAGGCGCGACAGCGCCAACAACAGTTGCTTCGGCGGAATCAGCAACTGGGCGCGCTCACCACGTTGGCTGAGGTGGCCAACTCGTCCCTGAACATTGATGAGATAGCCCGGAACACCCTTGAAGTCGCCATGGAGAGCACAGGAATGAGTGGTGGCGCGATACACTTGGCGGACGCCAAGCAACAGGTGCTTCACCTGTACCTGCAGTCCGGATTGCCGGATGAATTGGTCGCCGACCTTCGTACGCTAAAGTGGGGTGAACTTGTGCCGGGTTTCGTTGCCGCGTCGGGGCAAGTCGCCGTGGTGAAGGATCTAACAGTCCGGACACCAACTCCGCCATCCCCTGCCGCACGATACGGTTTCCGTTCAACGATTGTGGTGCCGGTAAAAACGAAGGGGGAAATACTCGGCACACTTGGTCTGCTGGACCGGCAGGAGCTTGAATTCACGAGCGAGATGGTGGAAATGGTCACGGCCATGGGAAACCAGCTGGGGATTGCGGTCGCCAACGCACAGCTGTATGAGAGGCAGCTTTGGGAAAACGAGAAACTGGCGGCTTTGGTGGACATCAGCAGCGGCAGCGCGCAACAGCTTGAACTGGAACTGTTGCTGCAACGGATCCTGCAGCGCGCGGCGGCGTTGCTTCGAGCGGACGCAGCGTATGTTTCCCATTACAGCGAGGCGACGGAACAGGTGAAGATTGTGGCGGCCAGCGCGAATTTCACTCAACTTATTGGCGTGCTGTATCCGGCGACGCAGGGGCTCTTTGGGCAGATTCGCCCGACCCGGCAGGGGAGGATTTTTACTCGTGAAGAAGTCAAGGCGCACGGGTACGGCGCGGTGCTTCGTGAGTCGGACGTTCGGTCGGCGGTGGTGGTTCCGTTGATCTCTCGCAACGAGCTGATCGGTGCACTCAGCCTGACGCGACACGGAGAGAACGCGGCGGAGTTTACGGCGGCCAACCTGGAACTGATGGAAGCGTTTGCCAGCCGTGCCGCGGTTGCGATCGACAACGCGCAGCTATTGAAGGACCTTGAGCGCAAGAACAAGCTTCTGCAGTTGCTCATTGAGGAGGCCCATCACCGGATCAAGAACAATCTGCAGATGGTGTCGGGTCTTCTGCAATTGGAGGCCGAGTCCGCCCAAGTGGAGTCATCGAGGGGATTTCTACAGACGGCGATCACGCGTATCCAGGCGATTGCCCAGGTCCACAACTTGTTGAGCGAAGAGATGCCGGAAAAGGTGGATGTCAACGCATTGATCACAACCATCGTGCACATGCTGGTTAGTTCGGCGGCGGGAACGCACGGGACGCCGGACGTTACGGTGGACGTCGACCACGTGTGGCTTGGGGCAGAGCAAGCCGTTCCACTCGCGTTGATCGTGAATGAGCTGGTCTCCAATACCTTCGTGCACGGTCGATCTCCCCAAGGGCAGCCGTTGCGTGCCCGAATTCAGTGCCGACAACAGGATGGCCATATCGAGATGGTGGTTACCGACAACGGAGGTGGGGGTGCAGAAGGCAGGGATTGGCGCGAGTGTGAGGGGCAGGGAATGAGCATTGTGGCGCAATTAGCGCAAGTCAATCTTCGTGGCCATTTGCGGATCGATTCTCACGATGGAGGTGTTCGCGCGGAGTTGCGGTTTGAGATTGTTCCGCATGGGACGGGGCCTGGCGCGCATGTCCCGTCGGCCCTGGCCGCCACGCGAGCTTGACTTTGCATGTGGCCATTCTAAGATGAGAGCCGCAAAGTGTGAGAAGATGTTTGGAGGCAGATGAAATCTCTTCGAGTCCTCATTGCTGATGACGATGGTCTGACGCTGATGGTGTTGCGGAAGATACTGGTAGCAATGGGGCACACCGTCGTTGGCGAGGCGGGGGACGGGCAGCAAGCCGTAGCACTGGCTCGCGAGGCGGGTCCGGACCTGATCATACTGGATATCCGCATGCCCAAGATGGACGGCTTGGAAGCTGCCCGTCAAATCCAGGACCTGTGTCCGACGCCAATTATCGTTCTCAGCGCCCACTCGGAGGCGGGTTTGGGGATTGAGGCAGTTGGTGCCGGGGTCAATGCGTATCTTGTCAAGCCATTTACCAGCGAGCAACTCAAGCCGGCGATTGAACTGGCATTGGCCAGTTCGGAGAAATCCAAGGAGATGGCTGCCGAAATTCGGCAGATGAAGGAGGCGCTGGAGTCGCGGAAGCTCGTCGAGCGCGCCAAAGGTATTCTCATGCGGCAGACCGGAATGGATGAGGAAGCAGCCTACCTCAAGCTTCAAAAGACCGCCCGCAATGAAAACCGCAAGCTGGTTGAGGTCGCTCGGGCGATCATCATGGCGGAGCAACTCCAGCGCGACAGCAGCAAGACTCCGGTCCCGCGGGGGCATGGACGCCTCTGATCCATGGGCCTTGCCGACGGCGTTCGGCCTTGACCGTTCCCGCAACTTACCGCTAGTCTCGCGCATCCTATCTCAGAGAATGAGAGATCGCACATGGAAAACGTCGTCATAATCGGTTCTGGCTGCGCTGGTTGGACCGCGGCACTGTATACGGCACGGGCGAATCTAAAACCGCTGTTGCTGACGGGAGAACAGCCCGGTGGTTTGCTGACGACCACGAGCATTGTGGAAAACTACCCCGGTTTTCCCGAGGGGATCGACGGGACTGATCTCATGATGCGGATGCAAAAGCAGGCGGAGCGCTTTGGTACACAGACCCGATACGGCGTGACCGTGACGAAGGTGGACTTCAGCCGTCCGCCGTTCCAACTGTGGTTGGACGAGGAGATCATCAAGACAAGGAGCGTCATTATTGCGACCGGCGCTTCGCATCGGCGCTTGGGGATCGAGAACGAGGAACTTCTCGGACGCAAGGGGGTGACCTATTGCGCGACGTGCGACGGCGCATTGCCTATGTTTCGCAACAAGGAGTTGGTGGTTGTCGGCGGAGGTGACTCGGCCTGCGAAGAGGCCACGTATCTCACTCATTTCGCATCGAAGGTTTATCTGGTGCATCGGCGCGACCAGCTTCGCGCATCGAAGATCATGGCCGAGCGGGCATTGTCGAATTCCAAGATTCAGCCTGTGTGGGATTCCGTGGTCACCGATGTGTACGACGTCAGCAAGGACATGGTCACGGGCGTCCAACTCAAGAACCTCAAGACCGGTGCGGCGTCGGACCTGTCCTGCGCCGGCGTGTTTGTGGCGATCGGTCATGAACCGTCGACGGGGTTGTTCCGCGGCCAGATCGACATGGATGACCAAGGATACATAGTTTGCAGGAAGGGGACGTCCACGAATGTGCTGGGCGTGTTCGCCGCAGGAGATTGTGTGGATCGCGTGTACCGTCAGGCCATTACGGCGGCGGGGACAGGGTGTGCCGCGGCGATTGATGCCGAGCGGTATCTGGCCTCGCAGCGCGGGTAAGTCGGGACCATTGGCGGCCAGCACTTACGATTCAGCGGCTTCGATGATCTTGATAAACGTAGCGGCGTCGGGTGCCTCGAGTAACCGCTGGCGAAGTTCATCCTGACGGAGGAGGCGCGCGAGCGTGCCCACGACACGAAGATAGTCCGTGACCATTTGTTTGGGTGTGCCAATCAAGAAGATCAACCGCACGGGTTGACCATCTTTTGCCTCAAAATCGACACCCTCACGGCTGCGTCCGACGGCGATCAAGATGTTCGAGCACTGATCCGTACGCGCATGAGGAATGGCGACGTCGTGGCCCAACGCAGTGTTGCTGACGCGCTCCCGCTGGAGGATTTCGTTGAAAAAGGCTTCGAAATTGCCCACACACTTGCTTTGGGCCAACAACTCGGCCACCTCACGCAAGGCAGGAACTTTTTGGCGGCTTTGTAGGTCCAGTCGGATCGCATCGGGACTTAACAACGATGTGATTTTCGATGGAGAAGCTTTGGGTCCGTCAGACATTGGCTCCACTCCATTTCAGTTTCTCTCGCAATACTTCAAAATACGAATGATCCTTCGGTGTAACCAGTTGCACGGTTCGCGGGGACCGATGAACTTCCACTTCATCGCCCACTTTCATCCGCAGTTGCACTTGTCCGTCGACTGTCAGCAGCAACTCAGCCGCCGCATCCGCCACCTGGCAGCGAATGACCGAGTTCTCTCCCACAATGACCGAGCGGTTGCTCAACGCATGCGGACAGATGGGCGTGATAATCAGTGCGCGCGACGTCGGCACCAGAATTGGCCCGCCCGCGCTCAATGAATACGCTGTTGAGCCCGTTGCCGTCGCAAGTATCATGCCGTCGCACACATATTCTGTCAACAACTCGCCGTCGACAAATAACCGCAACCGGACGATGCGGGACAGCGCCCCGCGGGAAACCACGACGTCATTGAGCGCCCGGCGAGTGGCCCGGCGTTTGCCGCTGCGAATCAGCGTGGTTTGGAGCGTATGCCGCTGGCTGATCTCGTACTGGCCGCGCAAAATGTCGCGGACGGGACCTTGGAGCCGGTTTCCATGAATACTGGTCAGGAACCCCAGGTTGCCCAGGTTCACGCCGAGGATCGGGGTGGCCGGTCCCTCCAGTTCGCGAGCGACGCGGAGGATCGTGCCGTCTCCCCCGAGTACGATCACCATCTCGGCGGTCTTTCCAATTTCCCGCAGCAGGCGAGCCAGCTTCGGCTTGCCGGCGAGAGCGGCCGCTTCACGCTCCAGCAGAACGGCGACATGGTGTTCGCGGAGCACCGCTAAAAGTTCCAGGAGCCGCCCCTGAGCTTCGGGCTTGCCCGAGTGCGCGACGACACCAACAGTCTTGGGAATACGCAATTTCATGATTTGCGCAGGGCGATGAGAAATTCCTTGTTGCCTGCCGGGCCGAGCAAAGGAGACTCCGTCACTCCCAGCAGCGTCAACCCCAGCGTCTGTGTGGCAAACTCCCGGATCATGTTGGTCACAGCCTCGTGCACGCGCGAGTCTCGCACAACCCCGCCTTTTTTCACGAGCTTTTTTCCGGCTTCAAATTGCGGTTTGATGAGGGCGACGAGCGTGCCGCCGGGCCTCAATACGGAGACGGCCGATGGCAGCACTTTCGTCAGTGAGATGAAGGATACATCGATCGACACCAGATCGACAGGGCCGCCCAAATCGTCCGCGACGAGATGCCGCGCATTCTGTTCATCATGCACGACAACACGTGGGTCCTGGCGCAACTTCCAGTCGAGCTGTCCCTTGCCAACGTCGACCGCATGGACGCGCGCCGCGCCGCGCTGCAACAGGCAATCGGTAAATCCGCCTGTGGAGGCGCCGATATCGGCGCAAACAAGGCCGTCGCACGATATATGGAACTGGTCCAGTGCCCTTTCCAGTTTGTACCCTCCGCGGCTGACATATTTCTCCGGAGCCTCGACGACAACGGTGACGCAATCATCAACCAGGTCGCTGGGCTTGTGTGCAAGTTGGCCGTTGACGCGCACGGCTCCCGCGAGAACCAGACGCTTGGCTTTTTCACGGCTCTCGGCCAGACCGCGGGCGACAAGCTGGGTATCGAGCCGGGCGCGCGTGGCGGCAACCATGAGGTTCACATCGCGGGGACGGGGCAAGTGTATCACGCCGTCCGAGCGGTGGCCCCCAAGACGCGAAACTGCGGTGGTTTGACCCGCTCTTCGGAGGCTTCCAGCAGCAAGTCCTTCACCTTGGCGATGGCCGTCTTGGAATTCAGTCCGTACTTGTCCTGTAAATCCTTGTTGCTGCTGGCGTGTTCGATGAAGTTGTCGGGCCAACCGACACGGGCCACCGGCGTATCAATACGCAGGTCATCCAGCGTCTCGAGCACCGCGCTGCCGAATCCGCCCATCAGCACGTGGTCTTCGATCGTGCACAACACCTTGCAGATGCGTCCGTATTTCTCGATGACGTCACGGTCGATGGGCTTGCAGAATCGGGCGTTGATGAGGGCAACGGACAAGCCTTCCGCCTGCAATACGGCGGCGGTTTCATGAGCCATCTTCGAGACGGCGCCGTAAAAGATCACCGCGACGTCTGTCCCGTGTTGCAACACCTCGGCTTTGCCCAGTGGCAGGATGGCTGGTCGCTCTTTGATGGGAACGCCCTCGCCGGCGCCGCGTGGATAACGGACAAAAATCGGGCCGTGGTGCTGCAGTGCGGTCCAGAGCATGTCGACCAATTCATCCTCGTCCTTGGGCGCCATCAGGATTGCGCGGGGCACGCACCGCGCGTAAGCAATATCGAATACGCCATGGTGTGTGGGGCCGTCGTTGGCCGACAGGCCGGCTCGATCCATGGCAAAGATCACGTCCAGGTTCTGCAGCGCGACGTCGTGGATGATACAATCGTAAGCGCGCTGGAGGAACGTCGAGTAAATCGCGCACACGGGCCGGTAACCCATGGTCGCCATACCGGCAGCGAAAACAACCGCATGCTCCTCGGCGATGCCGACGTCGAAATAGCGATCCGGTTTTGCCTCCTGCAACTTGCCCAGGCTCGTGCCGCTGGGCATGGCGGCGGTAATGCCAACGAGCTTGCTGTTCACGTCGCAGAACCGGACGATGGCGTCCGCAAAAACGTCCTGGTAATTGGGCGGGGTGCCTTCTTTCTTCGCCGGCGACTTGCCCGTGGCGATGTCGAACGGTCCGCAGCCGTGGAACGTCTGGGGGTCTTCGAGGGCTTTCTCGTACCCCTTGCCCTTCTTGGTGAGAATGTGGAGGAGAACGGGCACATCCTGTCTTTTGGCCCATTGCAGCGCGTCGATCAGCAGCGCCGTATTATGGCCGTCCACCGGGCCGATGTACCGGAGGCCAAACTCTTCGAACAGCAAGCTGGGCACGATCATCCCTTTGACGGCCTCTTCGACCTTGTGACCGATTTGCGCCAGCTCGGGGCCAACGCGCGGAAAACGACCGAGAAAATGCTCCATGCGCTTGTGGGCGGCAGCGTAGGACGGGTGGCGCACAATTCGGTTGAGATACTCGGACATGGCGCCGACATTCTTGGCGATGCTCCACTCGTTGTCGTTCAAAATGACGATCAGACGTTTGGTGGAGTTTTTAATGTTGTTGAGCGCCTCGTAGGTAATGCCATTGGTGAGCGCAGCATCGCCCGCGATGCAGACGACATGTTCGTCCGTCTTGGCGTGGTCCCGGGCCGCGGCCATGCCGAGCGCCGCCGAAAGCGCCGTGCCGGCGTGGCCGGCGCCAAAACAGTCGTGCGGGCTCTCCGAGCGGTACGCGAATCCCATCGGACCACCCGACTGGCGAATCTTGTGAAAACTCTCGCGCCGACCGGTGAGGAGTTTGTGCACGTACACCTGGTGGCTGACGTCCCATACAAACCGGTCCTTCGGTGATTCGAATACCCGGTGCAGGGCAATGGTCAGTTCCACGACCCCAAGGTTCGGACCGAGGTGGCCGCCGGTCTTGCTGAGCACGGTGATCAACTCGTCGCGGATTTCCTGTGCCAGCGTTTGAAGCTGGTCCAGCGTGAGCAGCTTCACATCCGCCGGCGTGTTAATCATGTCAAGATAACGTCCCATGTCGCTCTCCTTGTGAGTCAGAACAGCTTGCCCCCTTCATCTTCGGACTTGTCGTCTTCGCTGTCGTCCGGCACCGTCTCGAACGGTTCCAAAGCGGCGGTTCCATCGGCTTTCTTGGTCAGAACCTCGATCTTCTTTTCCGCTTCCTCCAGCTTTTGGTTGCAGAAGCGGACCAAACGGGTGCCTTCCTCGTATTTCTTCAGGACATCCTCGAGCGGCAATTCGGCGGCCTCCATGTCGGCCACGATTTTCTCGAGGCGATCAATGGCTTGCTCAAACGTCAACCCGTTCCTGTCCAGAACGGGCGCGGCACTCTTCTTCTTCGGTTTCATTCTGCGTCCGGCTGTGATGATACCACAGAGCCGAAGGTACCATCAAGCACCTTGGTCGAAATGTTAGTGCCTGGTTGGACGTGGGTTACGCTGCGGACAATGCGTCCGGTCTCAGGAAGGACTGTGATGCTGTAACCGCGCTGTAACGTGGCGTTGGGGCTGAGAAGATCCAGTTTGGTGCTGGCCTGGCCGAGGCGGTGGCGCATAGCCTGCGTGCGCCGCGCCCAAGCCGCTTGGAACCGTTGTTCGTGTGAGCCGAGACGTTGCCGCCAATTGACAAGCATGGCTTGCGGGCTGAGCAATTTGAATTTTCCGGCGGCGGCTTTCCAGCGGGCGTGGTGCGCCGCAACGGTCGCGCCGGGAGCGCGACGGAGTCGATGAGCATAATCGTCAAGCTGCTGCTGGTATTGTCGAATGGTTTCGGTGGGGCGGCGGAACACGTAGCTGGACGCGAGCGTCGAGAAACGTTGGCGGGCTTCGGCGAGTTGGAGCCGCAGGTCTTTTTGCAGCCGTGCCCCATACTGTTTGATCTGACGCGTGTATTCATCCTTGGCCTTCACGACCAATTCTGCGGCGGCGCTGGGGGTCGGAGCGCGAAGGTCTGCCACGAAATCGGAAATGGTAAAGTCGATTTCGTGGCCAACAGCGGAGATGGTGGGGATTTTCGAGCAAGCCAGTGCGCGGGCAATCACCTCTTCATTGAATGCCCACAAATCCTCGAGCGAGCCGCCGCCCCGAGTCACAATCAGCACGTCGAGGGGCAGACGGCCGGCGGCATGCAACGCGTTGAATTCGTCGATGGCGGCAGCAATCTCGTTGGCGGCGCCTTCGCCCTGCACCCGCACCGGATTGATGACGATGTGCACGTTGGGGAAACGGCGGCCGATGATGTTAAGGAAATCGCGGATCGCCGCGCCCGTGGGTGAGGTAACAAGGCCGATGTGCTGGGGGAGGGTGGGGATCGGTTTCTTGCGCGCCGTGTCGAACAGGCCTTCCTTCGCGAGGCGTTGCTTGAGTTCCTCGAAGGCGAGTTGCAGCGCGCCCAGACCTTTGGGCAGGAGCTGGCGGGCGACGAGTTGATATTGTCCGCTTCTCTCGTAGACGCTGACGTCGCCGAACGCGATGACCTGCAGTCCGTCTTTAAGCGCGAACCCGACCTTGGCGGCGACGCCACGAAACAGCACGACGGCCAATTGCGCGTTGGCGTCCTTCAACGTGAAATAGACGTGGCCGGAAGACGGCGAGCGGAGATTGGAAATCTCGCCTTCGACCCACAAGCTGGGAAACTTCTCTTCAAGCAGGTCCTTGACGCGTCGCGTCAGATCGGTAACGCTGAGAACTTGCGCGGGCGGGTTTGGCATCGGTCGGTCAATTCAGATGGGGTTTGACCCGCGAAAGGTTTTGGCGGGCCAGATTCCAATAATAGTCATCGGTGACCCATGCCCGGGGCATGGCGAGCGCCCGTTCCAGATTGTCGTTGGCTTCCCGCCATCGGTGGGCGGAGGCCAGCGTGATACCGAGTTCGACGCGGTGGGGAACGATGCGGGGGGCGAGTTGGCTGGCCCGCTCCAGATCGTGGACCGCCTCGTCGAGAGACGCGGACGGAAACTTTCCATAGAGTAGCTCGGCGAACTTGCGCAGCACCCAGTTGAGTTCGACCATCTCGCGGTTCCAGACACCCAGGACGTGATAGGCCAGGTCTTCTTTGTCGTCGAGTTTGACGGCGCGCTCCGCTTCCTTTTTCACTTCGCTGGCGAGTGACACTTTGCGTTTGCCGCCTTCGTAGAGGGCAAGCTTGCCGACGGCGACGGCGAGGTACGTGTGCCCCTTCGAACCCTCCGGATTGAGCTTCACCGCGGTTCGGGCCAATCCCTCGGCTTCGACGCAGCACTGCTTCTGTTGATCCGCGTCTTTCGACAGGGTGCTCATGTCGATCAGGGCGCGAGCGAGTTTCCATGTCGCTTCGTAATCATCGGGCGCGTGGACGTGTGCGGCGCGGTAGGCCTTCAGCGCCGAGTTCAGATCAAACCGTTCGAGAGCGGCGTCACCTGCCGCGATCTCCTGCTGCGCACGCGCCCCGGCGACGATTCCGAAAAGGCACAGAGCCAGCCAGAGGCTACGGCTCATAGTCATCCGCGGGAAATTCCGGCTTCATGATCGGCTTATAGCCCCTGGGGAAGGGGACCGGGAATGTGACGACATCGTAGACGCCCGTTACCTCCCGTCCCATCCAGCGTACAAATCCTTTGCTCACACCGTAGGTGACACCGGCGCCACCACCGTGTTCCGCGGTGACCTTGGTGACCTGATTGGGCATTTCCACGATGCCGAACAGGACGTTGGCGAAGCCGCGGCAAAGTTTGCGGAGCGCATTGTGGCCACGCGGGGCGTCCTCGGTGTCGGCCATCGCACGAACGGGGAGAAGGAGGGCGAAGACCATGAACAAAGCGAAGAGTTTGGCTTTCATGTGGCTACTGTAACCGCTCGGCGGCAGTTCTTCAATTTCTTTCCCTTGCGCGGCTCGGCGAGGCTCCAGTAAGCTGGACCGCGATGAAGCTAAAAGGCAAGACGGCCCTAGTGACCGGCGCGGCGAAGCGGGTGGGGCGGGAGATCGCACTCGGCCTGGCGCGGCACGGGGCCAATGTCGTGGTGCATTACAACACGTCGGCGGGGGACGCGCGGCGGGTGGTTGGGGAGATCAAGGCGCTCGGTGTGGACGCCATCGCGGTGAAGGCGAACCAGGCCAATGCGCGCGAGGTGCGCGCGGCGGTCCGCAAGGCCGTGAAGCATTTTGGCGATATCCACGTGCTCGTGACCAGCGCGGCGGTGTACAAGAAGACGCCGTTCGACACACTTACGGAAGAGGACTGGGATTTCCACATCGATGCGAACCTGAAAGGGCCATTTCTGTTTGCGCTCGAAGTCGGGCGGCGCATGAAGGCGCGGGGGATCGACGGGAAGATTGTCACGTTTGCCGATTGGGCAGCGATCCGGCCGTACGCGAACTATCTGCCCTACTGCGTCTCGAAGGCGGGAGTGATCTGCCTGACCAAGTCGCTGGCCAAGGCGCTCGGGCCGAAGGTGCAGGTCAATGCCATCGCGCCGGGGCCGATCTTGCTGCCGCCGGACCTGACGGAGCGGGAGAAGCAGGAAGTGATTGATGCGACGGTTGTCAAGCGCATCGGCTCGCCGCAGGACATCGTCAACTCCGTTCTGTTTCTCATTGAAGGCAGCGATTTTATCACCGGCCATACATTGCTGGTGGATGGCGGGCGATTGATTGCCGGGGTATGAACCATGTTTCGAGTGACGAAGCAAATTGAGCTTTGTTACGGGCATCGGTTGCTGAACTACGATGGGAAGTGTCGACATTTGCACGGGCACAACGGCCGGGTGGAGGTGCACATCGAGGCCGACAAACTGGATGCGCGCGGGATGGTGCACGATTTCGCCGAGATCAAGGAGACGATCAAGAACTGGATCGACGAAACGCTCGATCATCGAATGTTGCTGCACAAGGACGACCCGCTTGTGCCGATGCTACAGCAGCGCGGGGAAGCGTTCTACGTCATGGATGAGAATCCCACCGCCGAGAACATCGCGAAACTTATTTTCAATCACGCCCGGTCGAAGGGACTGCCAGTGGTGGAAGTACAACTGTGGGAAACACCCATGTCATCAGCTTGTTACCGCGGTTGATTCTTCGGCGCCGGCGTCGGGCGCGGTTCTTTTTGATGTGCTCTCCTTGAACCACGCGGTAACCTGCATTAAGTTGTCTTGGGCGATGCGCATGAACGGGCAATGGCAAGCGGTTTGCCATTCGTCAGGAACCACAATGGTCGGGGTCTTGGCGGGGGGCGTTTTGTGCCTTGGGTTGATTCCCTGGACGTTCGCGCAAGCGGCCCAAACCAATCCACTGGTAGAATACGTTTCGCCGGCTCATCAATCTTCGGACGCGACGGCAGATTCTTCTACGCAGACCAATATCGGCGATTCCATCTCCATCACCGCTCCGTCGTGGGGTGATGTTCTCAAGCCCAACGGCAGGACTTCCGGTGATCGTTTGGTGAGCTTCGAGCGGGAATACGGCATGGGAGAAGAAAGCGCCTCAAGGTTTGGGAAGGCGCTCCAAGCGGCCAAGTATGGGCTGGACAAGATGTGCTTTACGGCGCAGGAAGCGGCGAAGAAATTGGAATTCAAGTACGACACGGCGGAAGCCAGCTCGGGTGTTCTTGGAGGCGACGCGGGCGAACCGCAATATCACCTGCCCGTGTTTGGCCGATTCAGCCACGCGCAATTGCAGACGGTGGTCTCGGTGCACGATCCGCAGACTGGCCAGACGTTTTTCGGCGTGAAACTGACCGTGCCGTTCGGGCCGGGTGGACAAGAGGCCTTTGAAGCGCCCCGTAGTGAGATGCGCCAACGTCAACCCGCAAGCTAGGTTGGCGGTGTCCTAATTTGAAATCCGGGCCATGATTGTCTCCCGGCTTTGGACGATTTGCGAACCTTGCGGTTTGATTTCAACATCCAGGGGCTGCCGCTGATGAATTCTTCTGGGTGAATTCATAGAGGATGCCCGGGCAGCGTTGTCCGTTGTCGCGTCCGTCGCCGAGCCTGGGGCACGATTCCCTCCACACCGGTCAAGCGTGCGAAGCCCATTGAAGCTCGCATGGAACCGCGAGGAAAACACAAAAGAGCATCGCGAGAAACGGGTGCATCTTGACTTGAAGCATGACGGGAACCGGGCGAAACTTCCGGTGGTGCCACATGGAGCGTGGCGCGCGAGGAGGTCAGAGGATGAAACGCCAGACACTGTGCATCGTTATCGGGATCAGCCTTTCCATTGCAGCGGTGTCGTGTGCGGACCGCACAGCGGCAACCAAGCCGACGGATGCCGGGATGACAGCGGCGGCGAAGGGGAAGCCGGGGCCGGCGAGTTTCGAGTTTGAAGGGACGATCGACAAGATCGATGCCGACAACGGATCGATTACGGTACAACACTGGCCGTTGTCGAAGAAATTCAGGGTTCCTCCGGAATGCGAGATTGATGTTTTTACGAATGCGAATGCCACGCTCGCGCAATTGAAGGTCAATGACCCGGTGGTGGTCGCCTATTCGGAAGTCGGCAAAGATCTTGTCGCCAACCGCATCCGGCGTCGCGGGAAGGCCTATGAGCAGGAGCAGCGGGAGAAGATGGAGCGTCTCAACGACATGCTGTACCCCAGCCCGAACCAATAGGGTCCGTCGGCGCAGTCGGATAAACCACCAATACGGAAGACGGCTTTTGCTCTTTCCAGCCTGAATCCACGCAGAGTAAGCTCACGGTATGCAGGAAAAGTCTGCGGCGGTGACAAAGAGTGAGGCCGTCGAGAGGTTCGAACGGCGGGACTGGCTGGCCGCCGCGATTCTGTTTGCCGTAAGCCTGGCGATCCGCGTGCCGTTTCGGAGTCATTTCGCCTACCACTGGGACAGCGCCCAATTTGCTTTGGCGATCGAGCATTTTGATGTGTCGTTGAGCCTGCCGCATCGGCCCGGGTATTTTTTGTTCATCATGCTCGGGCGAATCGTGAATCTTTTCGTGGGAGACCCGCACTCGAGCCTGATGTGGGTCAATATGGTCGCGGGTGCGGCGCTGGTGGCGCTCGGGTATTTGCTGGGAACGGCCTTGTTTGGCCGTGATTCTGGATGGGTGACCGGCGGCATTTTGGCAACGAGTCCGTTGTGCTGGTTTCAAAGCGAGGTAGTGTTCTCGACCCTTCTGGATGCCGTGCTGGTCGTCGCAACGATCCTGGTTTGCTGGCGTGCGATACGGCGCGGCGGCGGTTGGCCGTGGGTGTTTGCCGCGGGAACGGTGCTGGCCTTGCAGGCCGGGGTTCGGCAGCAAACGACGCCGATGTTGTGCCCGGTGTGGGCGTACACGTTTTGGAGATTTCCCCGGCTGCGGTGGCGCAAATTCGCAGTTGGGGTGTTGGTGGCCGGGTTGTTGTGCGCGGCGTGGTTTATTCCCATGGTGCAACAGTCGGGCGGGCTCGGTGTGTACCTGCGATTGTACCCGGAACGGGTCAGGATGGACGCGCCACTGACACCCTTTGGCGGGGGCGGCTTCGAGATCGTGATTCGCAACCTGGCATTCGTTTTGGGGACTTGCTGGGTCGGGCTTCTCGGGGCGGGGCTGCTGACGGGAGCTGAATTCCTCTCGTGGTTGACAGGGAAGGGGGACAAGCGCACCGCCATTACGAGTCGTCGCGAGCAACTGTGGTTCCTCGCGATGTGGGTCGTCCCGATGGTGACATTTGGGATCGTTGTGATCACGGTGATGCCCGGCTATGTGTTGTGTTATTTTCCGGGTCTGGCGATCCTTGCGGGCCTGGCGATTTGCCGGCTTGTTGGAAGGATCGACCGCGCGTTCGACGGACAAGGTCGCCGCGGACTACTGATGGCTGTCGGCGGGATCACGGTCATCAATGTCGCGGTGTTCGTACTGTCGCCGCGGGAAAACGCGTGGTGGCGGGCCGATCTGCCGCTGACGGCAGCCAACATCCGCGAGCACGATCGCCAATTGAATCGGTGGTTTCAGGCCATTCGGGAAAGGTATCGTCCCGACGAAGCGGTTATCTGCCACCATGGCCAATCGTATTTCTTCGGGTTCCGTCATTTTCAATACTACCTGCCGGAGTACGAGAACTGGCTGCTAACCACCGACAGGGCGCTACGACCGCCGTTCAATCACAAGCTCTGGTGCGCCAGAAACCGGCGGGTTGAATTCATGGATCGATTCGAGCCGCGAGGGCACACGACGCTGATTCTGGTGGTCCCCACGGGCGGCAACGTCGATGAGTTCGCGCCCGTGCTGGACGTTCACAATGCGAAGAAGTGGGAGATTCCTGATAGTGCGCCACTCTACACGCTGACCGTTCGTGCGGAATAGAGAGTGGTCACACGTTTCGCCAGCAAGCGCCGAACGGCGAGGGACTGGCCGTTGAATAACAAAAGCGAGTGACAACTTTGGCGCCGTGACCATGGGTTGGTCATGCCACGAATACAAAGCTGTGGAAATTTCATGCGGTGTCGCTCGCCTTACGCTGTAGCCTGTGCGCGGGCAGTTCGGTGGCAGAGCAGGGGACTCATGAAGCTGGCAGGGCATTTCTGCTCTTTTGATTCCGCGTTTGCCGTTGTCATCAGAAGCGATGAAATCAAAGCGTTCGCGCGCTTCACGCCGCGTGACCAACAACCATCACACCGAACCGTTCCGACCGCGTCCCCGCGTTGAATGATTATGCAAACCGTGCGGTTTGAACTTTCGAGGCAACCGAACCCGTCGCGTGATCGCGCGGGCCGGTCACTTCTCGGCCGACTGGGTCACCGTGACTGTCTTGCCGGCTATGATCATCGAGCCTGTGCGCGCGACGGAATTGGTGTTGGGGGTGATGAAGTAACTGACCGTTCCCTCGCCGACGCTACTGCCGCCATCATAGATTGTGATAAACGAATCGTTGCTGACGGCGGTCCACGCGCAATCGCTGAGGTTGGGCTTCACCTTCACGGTCGCAGGAGCGGCTGCCGCCTTGAATTTTGCATCCTTCGGGCTCAGCTTGAACGTGCAGCCGCCCGCCGCCTGTTTGACGGTGAGCGTCTGGCCGGCGATGGTCATCGTGCCGGTCACAGCCGTGGTGTTCGTGTTGCCGGAGACGGTGTACACGACCTTGCCATTGCCCGTGCCGCTGTGGCCGGACGTGATCGTGATGAATGGATCGTTGCTCACGGCCGTCCAGGAACAGTTGGTGCCCTGGACTTTCACGCGCACGTTTTTCGAGCCGCCCTTGGCCGCGAGTCTGATGCTCGTCGCGGTCAGCGTGAATGTGCAGTTGCCGACGGTGGATGCGCCTGACTGCGTGACGGTGAACGTTTGCCCGGCAATTGTCATCGTGCCCGTGAGAACGTTGGTGGTCGTGTTGGCGGCGACGCTGTAATAAAGCGTCCCCGTGCCAGTGCCGGGGCTGCCCGAGTCGATCGTGATGAAGCTGTTGTTGTTGGTGGCCGTCCACGTGCACCCATTGGACGCGATCACGCTTACGCTGTTGGAGCCGCCGGCCGCATCGAACACGGCGTTGGTTGAGCCGATCGAAAACGTGCAGTTGGTGTCGCCGCCGAGAGTGAGTTCGAACACGGCGCCGTCGCCGTTCGTCCCGCCGTAAATGGTGGTTCCGTAGAAATTGCCGTCGCTGCCCTGGACCAGCCCGGCTTGTGGATAGCTTCCATCGTTGGGGGAGCCGGCAAAAGAGTACAGATTCGTGTAGCCGCCGCCGAGAGTGAGTTCGAACACGGTGCCGTTGTCGTTCGTCCCCCCACTGAAGGTCGTCCCGTAGAAATTGCCGTCGGTGCCCTGCACCAGGCCGGCAGATGGATTCTTCCCATCGTTGGGGGAGCCGGCGAAGGAGTACAGATTCGTGTAGCTGCCGCTGGGACTGATCCGAAACACGGTGCCGTTGTCGTTCGTCCCGCCGCCGCCGGTCGTCCCGTAGAAATTGCTGTCGCTGCCCTGGACCAGCCCGGCTTGTGGATAGCTTCCGTCGTTGGGGGAGCCGGCAAAAGAGTACAGATTCGTATAGCCGCCGCTGGGACTGATCCGAAACACGGTGCCGCATCCAGCGTTGCAATTGGTGCTCGTCCCGCCGTAAAGGGTGGTTCCGTAGAAATCGCCGTCGCTGCCCTGGACCAGCCCGGCTTGTGGATAGCTTCCATCGTTGGGGTGGCCGGCAAAGGAGTACAGACTCGTGTAGCTGCCGCTGGGACTGATCTGAAAGACGGTGCCGTCATCATTCACCCCGCCGTCGCTGGTTGTCCCGTAGAAATTGCTGTCGGTGCCCTGGACCAGCGCGGCATATGGATTGGCCCCGTCGTTGGGGTGGCCGGCAAAGGAGTACAGATTCGTGTAGCCGCCGCTGGGACTGATCTGAAAGACGGTGCCGTCGCCGTCCGCCCCGCCGTCGCTGGTCGTCCCGTAGAAATTGCTGTCGGTGCCCTGGACCAGCCCGGCAGATGGATTGCGTCCATCGTTGGGGCGGCCGGCAAAGGAGTGAAGATTCGTCTCCGTCTGTGCGTTGGCATTGAACGTTCGACCAGCCACAACAACCAGGACAGTGACCAATAGAACGCGAAGAATCTTCATGTCTTTTTCCTGTTCCGTTTTTATCGATGCCAAATTCCCTTGAACTGATGATCTCTTCCCAAAACGACAGCCCTGCCACGGTCCAACCTGACCAAAACTCACCAGTGGGTTAGGCTGGCACGACAGGGACCAGCAACTGAATGAGAGGAGGGGGATTGTACGACAGACGACCCGCCGCCCACTCGCTTCAGCGAGTTTCTTCTGCTAGCAGCCCAGCGACCGCAAGTCAATGAGTTTATGGGGAACTGCTGCGAAAGGAACACAGGAGCGGCAGCCTCCCCGCGTTGGACGATTTGCGAACCGTGCGGTTAGAGCTGCCGAGGTTTACCGCTCACTGGCCAGCTTGCAGTCGCGCAAGTGCGTTCTGGGCTTGGGTGAAATCGGGCTTGATCCGTAGCGCCTGCTCCAAATGCCTGATCGCCTCCCCAACCCTGCCCGACTGCCCCAAGGCGATCCCCAGATAGCAGTGCGCCTCGGCGTAATCGGGCTTGATCCGTAGCGCTTGCTCCCAATGTCCCACGGCTTCCTGCAGCCTGCCCAGTCGGGCCAGGGCGAGTCCGAGATTGTTGTGCGCGTCGGCGTAATCCGGCTTGATCTGCAGCGCCTGTTCATAATGCCCGATGGCATCGCTGACCTTACCCTCCTTCAAGAAAACATTTCCCAGATTGTTGTGCGCCTCAGCGTAATCGGGCTTGATCCGCAACGCCTGTTCATAATGCTCCCTGGCCTCCGGCACGCGGCCTGCCTGCTCCAAAACGATCCCTAGGTTGTAGTGCGCTTCGACGTAATCCGGCTTGATCCGCAGCGCCTGTTCATAATGCCTGATCGCCTCCCCAACCCTGCCCGCCTGTCCCAAGGCGATCCCCAGAGCGTAGTGCGCCCGGGGATTGCTCGGATACTTCTCGGCGGTGTCACGCCACAGGGCAACTTCTGAACTGTAAACGTCGTTGCGTTTCATTGTTAGAATAGCCAGGATCAGCACCAGCGCTCCGGTCACTCCCCATCCGATCATTCTCTGTGTTGGATGCCACGCGCGCAGGACGCTTCTTCCAAGCTCGAACCCGCCGAGGGCCACCAGCGTGACCACCGCCGCCAGCGGCAAGTACATCCGGTGTTCGGCCATCGTCTGGGTAGCCACCGGCACCACGCTGGACGTCGGGGCCAGAATCGCAAAGAACCAGACCCCCAAAAAGCCGATGGGGCGCTGGCGCCACACCGCAATCGCGGTTCCCGCCATCAGGGCTGCCAGGACCAGCGCGTAGGGCAGGGCCTGCCCCACATGGTTGACCGTGGCAGTCCCGTAGTCAAACACCAGCGGATACGGCCAGACCGACAGCTTCAGGTAGTGGACGACGGCCCGACACTGCGTCAACGCGTACGGCCACCACGCCACTACGCTCTCGAAGCCGGCCGTACCGCCACGGCCACTCGTGGTCGCCACGAGGTATCCCAGCACGGCCCAGGTGCCGGCCAACCCCGCATACAGCCGCCAGCGCCGTTTCCAGACTTCCCGAAAGCCACCCGCCACGAACATCCAATCATACAGCAGCACCATCGCGGGCGCCGTCACCATCACTTCCTTGCTCGCCATGCCCAGCAGGCACCCCGTCACGGAAAGCCCGTACCACCGGCCCGGCTTGCCCGACTCCACGCCGCGAACAAAACAATACATCGTCAGAAGATAGAACAGGCCCATGAGCGACTCGGCCCGTTGCGCCACATACGTCACCGCTTCCGTTTGCAGTGGGTGAACCGTCCAGATAACCGCGATCGCCAGCGCCAGGGACGTCGCCTCCGCCCCAAACCGCCGGCTCATGGCTGGTCGCAACAACGTTCGCCGCACAATCCCCAACAGGGTCAGCCCCGCCAGAATGTGGATCGCCAGATTCAGCGCATGATACCCCCACGGCGTCACGCCACCCAACGCGTAATTGATGGCCAACGTAAAGTTCACCACCGGCCGGCCTTCGACCGTCAATCCTCTCCCCTGCGGCGGTGACAGCGGCCCCCACAGTGGCCACAGGTGGCGGATGCTGTCGTTTTCCAAGATCGAGGTTGTGTCATCGAAAACAAACGGCGCGGTAAAACTGTTCTGATAGGCCAGAAGCCCCGCGATCACCAGCAACAACGGAACGAGTTTCCGTGCGTTCACGAGGGGAAAGACTAGGGGATGGTCACGCGGATGGCGACCCCAAATTTGGCAGCGTACCTTTACTCAAACGAGCATTTCGACAAATACCTCAAGAAGTTCCTGGCGATTGAGAACTTGGCAGATAGTGGCAGGATGCCATGGATACCCGCGTTGGACGATTTGCAAACCGTGCGGTTTGAGCTGCCGAGGTTTACCGCTCACCGGCCAGCTTGCAGTCGCGCAAGCGCGGTCTGGGCTTGGGTGAAATCGGGCTTGAGCCGCAGCGCCTGCTCGTAGTGTCCGATTGCTTCCCGCACGCTACCCGATTGCTCCAAAGCCATCCCCAAGGCCCAGTGCGCCTCGGCGTAATCGGGCTTGATCCGTAGCGCTTGCTCCCAATGTCCCACGGCTTCCTGCAGCCTGCCCAATCGGGCCAGGGCAAGTCCGAGATTGTTATGCGCTTCGGCGTAATCCGGCTTGATCCGCAGCGCCCGTTCATAATGCCCGATGGCATCGCTGACCTTACCTTCCTGCAAGAAGACATTTCCCAGATTGTTATGCGCCTCAGCGTAATCGGGCTTGATCCGCAACGCCTGTTCATAATGCCCTCTGGCCTCCGGCACGCGGCCCACTTGCTTCAAAGCGATCCCGAGGTTGTTGTGCGCCACGGCGAAATCGGGCCTGATCCGTAGCGCCTGCTCGTACTGTGCGATGGCCTCCTCGATCTTACCCGTTTGCGCCAAAGCGATCCCGAGGCTGTTGTGCGCATCAGGGTAACCGGGATTGATCCGTAGCGCCTGCTGGTAGTGTGCGATGGCTTCCTCGATCTTGCCCGTTTGCGCCAAAGCGACCCCGAGGTTGTTGTGCGCTTCGGCGTAATTGGGATTGATCCGCAGCGCCTGCTCGTAGCGCCCGATGGCATCGCTGACCTTACCCTCCTGCAAGAAGGCGTTTCCCAGATTGTTGTGCGCCTCGGCATTCTTGGGGTTAATTTGCAGCGACTGCTCATATTGCTCCTTCGCCTCCTGCGTCCTGCCCAATAACGCCAAGGTCGCCCCCAGATTGTTGTGGGCCATCCAACACTGGGGATTCTTCGCCAGGGTGTCGCCCCAGAGCGTTTCCGAGTCTTGATAGATGCGGGCCTGCCCCCATGTGGACAATCCCAGCGTCAGCATCACGATTGCGGCGGCGAGCATTCCCCAATCGCGGCCCCGTTGACCGGCACGTTCGCAGATCGCGGTGCCCGTACTCACGGCAAGAGAGATCAACCCGATGCAGGCCAGGTATTGAAAGTGGTCGGCAACATAGGAGTAACGAAAGTAAAATACATCAAAGAATCCCAGCACCGGCAACAGCGATAGCACAAAGAAACCACAGCCAAACCACCCGGCCCGCGCCCAAGACTGTCGCCGCCATAGCCACAGGAGCGCGCCCCCGAC